>CANEVG010000009.1 GCA_947442095.1 Sphingomonadaceae bacterium | reverse complement strand
CGGCGCGGGGATAGGAAACGCTGCCGCCGTGCTTGGCGGAGGCCAGATTGCCAAGGCTGAGGCCCGCATAGTTGTGGCTGGGGCCAACGATGCCGTCGAAGTTGATCTCGACCAGATTGCTCATCTTCTGTTCCTTCAGCGCGGCACGTGCCAGACCGTATCGCCCGTGCTGACCCCGAGCTTCTCTGCCGCGGCCGGATCGAGCACCACGCTCTCGCCGTGGTCGGCAATTTGGGCAAAGCAGCAGCGGAAATCAGCCAACTTGCCGGTGGCGACCAGCGCGCGGCTTGGGGGGCCTTCGGGGCCGCGCACTTCGCTCACTGGCACCATCCTGGCCTCGGCAATCGAGCGGACGCGGTCGGTGCGTGCGGTCATGGTCGGGCCGCCGTCGAAGATGTCGATATAACCTTCGGCGGCAAAGCCTTCGCCTTCGAGCATGCGCATCGCGGCGCGCCCGCTGGGGTGCGGCAAGCCAATGGCCGTACGCGCGGTTTCGGGCAGCATGGCGACATAGACCGGATGCTTGGGCATCAGATCGGCGATGAACTGGTGGCCGTTGATCGCATTGAAATAGTCCGCCTCCTGGAAGTTCATCCCGAAGAAGCGGCCCGCCACCCCGTCCCAGAACGGCGATCCACCGCGCTCGTCGATAACCCCGCGCAGTTCGGCCAGAATGCGGTCGGCAAAGCGTTTGCGGTGCATCGCGATGAACAGGTAGCGGCTGCGCGCGAGCAGCATGCCCAGCCCCCCGGCGCGCTCGCCCGGATGGAGGAACAGCCCGCCGACTTCGCTCGATCCCTCAAGATCGGTCACCAGATTGAGCAGTTCGGCGCGGAAGGTGCGGCCCAGTTCCTTGGAATGCTGGGTCAGCGTGGCAATGCGGTAGGAGTAAAACGGCCATGTCTGCCCGATGTGGGTGAAGATCTGGCAGGTACCGCGCACGTCTCCGGTCGTCACGTCCTCAAGGATTAGCACGAACAGTTCGTCACGCAGCGCGCCAGGTTCGCTGTCCTGCGGGTTGCCGAAGGCCGCGGCGGCGCGGTCCAGCTTCGCGGTGAGCGCCTTGCGGTCGGCGGGCAGGTTGGTGAAGCCGCCGCCGGTCAGCTTGGCCATCTCGTAGAGATGCTCAAGGTCCGAGGCGCGGGCCGCGCGGATACGGTGGGTCATTTGGCCTCTTCTCCCCCGGAAAGCCGGAGCAGCACTAGCGCGGAAAGTGCGGCGCGCTCTGCCAGCGATGGCACGATCATGTATTCCTGCGGCGAATGGATCGCCCCGCCGCGTACGCCCATTGTATCGACCACCGCGACGCCTAGTGCCGCAATGTTGTTGCCATCGCAGACCCCGCCCGAACTCTGCCAGCGGACCTGTTGACCTAGCGCCGCGCCGCATTTGCGCACCAGATCGAACAGCTTTTCAGCCTCCGGCGTCAAGGGTTTGGGCGGACGGCTGATCCCGCCGTGGAGGTGGATACTCACGTCATGCGCCAGTTCCAGCTCGCGCAGCAGGGGGCCGATGGCTGCAGCAAAGCGCACAGCATCTTCTTCCTCGCGCGGGCGGATATTGAAGCGCAGCACGGCGTGATCGGGCACGACATTGTTGGCCGATCCGCCATCGATCCGCGCAGGGTTTATCGCAAGGCCATCTCCCGAAAGCGCGCGCAGCCCGAGCGCCAGATCAGCCGCAGCGACCAGCGCATTGCGCCCGTCCTGCGGATTGCGCCCGGCATGGGCCGAGCGGCCGGTAACAATGGCGCTGTAGTTCCCGCTGCCGCCGCGCGCGCCAGCGAGCGTGCCATCGGGGAGGGCGGATGGCTCATAGGTCAGCGCCGCCGCCTTGCCGCGCGCCAACTGCGCAATCAGCGACGCGGAGGCGAGGCTGCCGGTTTCCTCGTCCGAATTGATCAGCACGTCATAGCCCACATGGGGGGCGATCAGACTGGTCTCGAAGGCCATGAGCGCGGCGAGGATCACCGCAATGCCGCCCTTCATGTCTGCCGTGCCGGGGCCGCCCAGCGTTTCGGCGTCAAGCCATGTCGTAGTTTGGAACGCGTGGTCTGCCGGATAGACCGTGTCCATGTGGCCGGTGAGCAGATAGCGGCGCGGAGCGTGGGGACGGACCGAGAGGACGATATGATCCCCGTGAACGAGCGCGACGGCCCGGCCATCTGCCGCAATCGCCTCGACCGGGGCGGGGCGCACGAGCCGCACATCTCCCGGTAGCGCGGCAAAGGCATCGGCGAGCAGCGCCGCCTGTTGTGCCAGCCCGGCCAGATTGCGCGTCCCCGTGTTGATCGCGCACCACGTCTCCACCTGGCCCAGCATGGCGGGTGCGTCGATCCCCGCAATCAGGGCGGCTTCGGCGGATGACAGCGTGGACATTGTGCTGCTCTAGCCTGCCCCGCCGCCGGGGTGAACCCCCACGTGCTGGCCCACGCGCTGGCCCACGTGCTGGCCCAAGTGCTGGCCCAAGTGCTGGCGATGCGGATGATTGCCAAGCCGCGCGTCCTGTCGCATAGGCCCTGGCATCCTCCCCGGGACATAGGTTTTCGCCTTGCTGCATTGCTCTGAACGGCCTTTGCGGCGCATTCCATGTGCTTGAAACGAATGGGAACAGGTCCAATGAACGAACTAGTCGCAAAGGCTGGGTTGCAGGTCGACGCCGCACTGTCGGGGTTTGTGGATACCGAGGTGCTCGCGCCGCTCGGTCTCGATGCGGCGGCGTTCTGGCAGGGCTTCGCCGCGCTGTGCGACCGGTTTGTACCCTTGAACCGCGCGCTCCTAGCCAAGCGCGAGACCTTGCAGCATGCGATCGACGATTGGCACATGGCGCGCGACGGTCACTTGCATGACGGCGCGGCCTATCGCGGATTCCTGAGCGAAATCGGCTACCTCGTGCCCGAACCCGCACCGTTTCAGATCGGCACCGAGAACGTCGATCCTGAAATTGCGCGGATGGCCGGGCCGCAGCTCGTCGTGCCGATGCTCAATGACCGCTTCGTGCTCAATGCCGCCAATGCGCGTTGGGGCAGCCTTTACGACGCATTCTACGGCACCGACGCGATTGATGCGCCGTCCGCGCAGCTCGGCGGTTATGACAAGGTGCGCGGTGCCGCAGTGGTCCAGGCCGCGCGCGCGTTCCTCGATTCGGCGGTGCCGCTCGCGGGGCGCAGTTGGCGCGACTGGGATGGCGGCGAGACGATTCCTCTTTCCGACCCCAGCCAGTTCGTGGCCCGCAGCTCCAGTGGAATTCTGCTGAAACACAATGGCCTCCATATCGAAATCGTGATCGATCCGGCCTCATCCGTCGGCGCGGATGACAAGGCGGGGATTGCCGATGTTGTGCTCGAAGCCGCGCTCTCCACCATCGTCGATCTCGAAGACTCGGTCGCTGCTGTGGATGCCGAGGACAAGCTGCTCGGCTATCGCAACTGGCTCGGCCTGATGCGCGGCGATCTTTCGGCCAGCTTCGCCAAGGGCAGCAAGACCATGACGCGCACCTTGAACGCCGACCGCACGTGGACCCTGCCCGATGGCACTGCGCTTACCCTGCCGGGCCGCAGCGTGCTGTTCGTGCGCAATGTCGGCCACCTGATGACCAACCCGGCAATGCTGCTTGCGGACGGCAGCGAGATCCCCGAAGGCATCATGGACGCCGCGATCACGTCTGCCATTGGCATGCACGATCTGAAGCGCCTCGGGCAGTTCACCAACAGCCGCACCGGCTCGATCTATATCGTGAAGCCCAAGATGCACGGGCCAGAAGAAGCCGCCTTCGCCAATGACCTGTTCGCGGGCGTGGAAGACCTGCTGGGTTTGACGCGCCACACGATCAAGATCGGCGTGATGGACGAAGAGCGCCGCACTTCCGCCAATCTCGCCGCCTGCATCGCGGCGGTCAAAGACCGCGTATGCTTCATCAACACCGGGTTCCTCGATCGGACCGGCGATGAGCTGCACACGTCGATGGAAGCAGGCGCCATGGTCCGCAAGGGCGCGATGAAAGCTTCGCGCTGGATCGCCGCCTATGAGCAGCGCAACGTCTGCATCGGCCTTGCCCATGGGTTTTCCGGCAAGGCGCAGATCGGCAAGGGCATGTGGGCCGCGCCCGACATGATGCACGACATGATGGAGCAGAAAATCGCCCATCCGCGCACCGGGGCCAACACCGCATGGGTGCCCAGCCCCACCGCCGCGACGCTCCACGCGATGCACTACCATCAAGTCGATGTCTTCGCTGTGCAGGACGAGGTGCGAAAGATGCAAACGCCGGGCCTCGACGCGCTGCTGGCGATCCCGCTGGCCGAAGGCGCCAACTGGGCCGCCGAGGACGTGCGCGCCGAACTCGATAACAACGCGCAAGGGCTGCTCGGCTATGTCGTGCGCTGGATCGATCAGGGCGTCGGCTGCTCGAAGGTGCCCGATATCCACGACGTCGGCCTGATGGAAGACCGTGCGACCCTGCGCATCTCCAGCCAGCACATGGCCAACTGGCTGCACCACGGCGTGTGCAGCGAAGCCGAAGTGATGGACGCGCTGCACCGCATGGCCGCGAAAGTGGACGCGCAGAACGCGGGCGATCCGCTTTATGAGCCCATGGCAGGCAACTGGGACACGAGCTTCGCGTTCAAGGCCGCCTGCGATCTGGTGTTCAAGGGGCGGCAGCAGCCGAGCGGCTATACCGAGCCGCTGCTGCATGCATGGCGCTTGCAGAAGAAAGCGGCTCTGGCGGAGTAAGGGGGGTATTCCCTCGGTCCCTGCACGATGACGACGAAGACCTTCTGCTTCACCTGATAATCGAAACTTCGACCCCAACGGCAACACTTCGCCATTGCCTGTCGGCGGTCAGCGCCGCGAGCGCGTCGCGGTGGGCAAGTGCGAGGCAGACGCGGCCGACGAGGGATAGGCCTGCTGGGGCAGTTGCGGCGCGCAGGCGCCCGGCGAAGGTGGCGAGGGCTTGGTCGGCATCAACGATGGTCATGGGCAGGGGGCGGAGTATGGCGTCGACTTGGCCTGCGGGCATGCCGACGTGGATGAAGTGGCTGACGACTTCGGCGTAATTTACGCTGGACATGCGCGCATTGGCGCTGACTTCGGCGACCAAGTCCGCGCCAGGTTCGTTGCGCAGCAGGGCGAGGAGCGCTGAGGCATCGAGCACGGTTTGGCTCATTCGCCGGAGCCCGTGCGGCGGCGGGCGAGGAAGGCGTCGACCGAAGCTTCGGGATTGTCAGCGGTGAATTACCGGGCAAGCGCCTAGGCGTGGGCAATGGCTTGCGCGGGCGTGCGCAGGATCAAGCCGTCTTCGGTTTCTTCGATCAGGAGCGCGCCGCCGCCGGCGAGGCCGAGGCGTTTGCGGATATCGGCGGGGAGGCTCATTCGGCCGTTTGGGGTGATGGTGACTTGCACGGTTATGGTGGGGTTCCTGTCTGGCCGATTGGCATGGTTGGCGGTTTGCGCCATATAAAGCTTTGTATGTCACGTGGCCGGAGGCGTGGCGCGACTTAGCCTTAGCGTTTTCCCCTCCTTCAGCGCTTCGCGCTGCCATCACCCCGAGACAAGGTCGGGAAGGGATGGGATGCCAGTGCGATGGCCCTTGCACGTCCTTCGAGAAGCTCAGAATGAGCGGGAGGTTACTTCGTCAACAACCGCGCAATCGCGACGAAGTCGGCCACATCCAGCGTTTCCGCGCGGCGCTGGGGGTCTATGCCCAGTCTTTCCAGAGCATCCAAAGCCCCCGGCAACCCTTTGAGCGATTGGCGCAGCATTTTTCGGCGTTGGCCGAAGGCGGCTTCGGTTACGCGTTCGAGCATGCGGGGGGAGACGCCTTCGGGCATCGCCTTGGGCACGACGTGGATGATCGCGGACATGACTTTGGGCGGCGGGGTGAAGGCGCTGCGGTGGACGCGCATGGCGATTCGGGGGGCGCTGCGCCACTGGGCGAGGACGGCAAGGCGGCCGTAGGCGTCGCTGCCGGGAGGGGCTACGATGCGTTCGGCGACTTCCTGTTGGAACATCAGGGTGAGGCTTCGCCATGGTGGCGGCCAGTTTGGGCCCGAGAGCCAGCCGACGAAGAGCGCAGTGCCGACGTTGTAGGGCAGGTTGGCGGCGACGTGCCATGGGGCATCGAAGAGCGTTTCGGGCGCGATCTTGGTGGCGTCGCCCTCGATCACGGTGAGCTGGCCGGGAAAAGCCTCCGCGAGTTCGGCGAGCGCGGGAAGGCAGCGGCTGTCCATTTCGATGGCAGTGACGCGGGCGCCGCGGCGCAGGAGCGCGCGAGTAAGGCCGCCAGGGCCGGGGCCGACTTCGAGGACGTTTTCGCCGTTCAGGTCGCCAGGGACGAGCGTGATGCGGCTGAGGAGCTGTTCGTCGAACAGGAAGTTCTGGCCCAAGGCCTTGGTGGCGATGAGGCCATGGCGCTGGACGACTTCGCGCAGCGGGGGGAGATCGGTCATCCTGTGGCGGCTCTACGCGCGGCGCATTCCCCGGCCATGCGGATCGCGGCGATGGTTGCACCGGGGCGAGCGGTGCCCTTTCCGGCGATGCCGAAGGCGGTGCCATGATCGGGCGAGGTGCGCACGATGGGCAGGCCGAGCGTGACATTCACGCCCTCGTCGAAATCAAGCACCTTGATCGGGATGAGCGCCTGATCGTGGTACATGCAGATCGCCGCGTCATAAGTGGCGCGCGCCTCGGCGTGGAACATGGTGTCTGCCGGAAGCGGTCCGCGCGCATTGATCCCGGCCTCGCGCAGCAGGGCCACGGCGGCGGCGATCAAGTCGCTGTCCTCGCTGCCTATGCGGCCCTCCTCGCCCGCGTGCGGGTTTAACCCGGCGAGCGCGAGGCGGGGGTTTTCGACCCCGAAATCGCGGCACAGCGCGGCAGCGGCAATGGCGGAGCGCGCACGTATCAGCTCGATCGAGAGCAGGCCCGGAACATCGCGCAGCGCGACATGGACGGTGATCGGTACGACGCGCAGATTTGGTCCGGCGAGCATCATCACCGCGTTTTCCGGTGTGATCCCGCAGGCTTCTGCCACGAATTCGGTCTGCCCCGGCTGGCTGAAGCCGATGCGGGCCAGGCGGATCTTGGCGATGGGGCCGGTGACGAGCGCGGCAGCGGCGCCTTGCTTTACGAGGCCAGTCGCGGCTTCAAGGGAACGCAGCGCGAGTTCCGCTCCGGCATCATCGGGCACGCCCGGAGTATAGGTGCAGCTACCAACCTCGAGCACCGGGAGCGCGTGCGGGAACACGGCGAGCGCCTCGTCCGGCGCGCTGATCGCGATGACCGGGATATCGAGCCCGCGTGAACGGGCGGCAGCTTCGATCACCGCGCGGCTTCCGACAGCAAAGAACGGCGGCAGCGCCTCGCCCTCACGCTGTCCCCAAGCGGCGGCGATCAGCTCCGGGCCGACCCCGGCGGGATCGCCGAGGCTGATAGCGAGAGGGAGTTGCACGGTCATGGCGCGGCCTTAGCAGATTGCGCCCACCGAACGCAGCGCGAAGTGCCTTCCCTGATCAGTTGTACTCGATCACGGCATCCCGGCGAAGATCGCGCAGGTAGGTTTGCGCGCGCTTGTTCACCCGGTCGTCTTCCATCTGCGATTGCAGCTGCTCGAAGTTCGGGCCAGATTCGACCTTGGGATCATCGCGGCCACACAGCATAAGTACGCGCACGCCGTCCTCGATCGAGCCGAAGGGCGGGGTGGTTTCGCCCACCGAGAGCTTGAGCATCGTCTCCTGAAGGGCGGCCGGTAGATCCTTCACGCGGATCTGGTCGTTGGCGACGACTTGCGCGCCCATCGGTGCGGCAGCCGCTTCGGCGGCACCGCAGCCGCGGATGTCCGTGGTCATCTTGGCGAAGGCAGCGGCCTTGGCCGCAGCGTCCTTCTCGGTGGTGCCCTTGGCGAAGGAGATCGAGATCTGCTTGAGGCTGAGCAGTGCGTCGCGCGGATCGGCGGTGAGCACCTGGCGCTTGTCGATGAGGTAGAGGATCGAATAGCCGGCGCGCAATTCGATCGGCCCCGCCAGCTGCCCGGCGCTCATCGATGCGGCTGGAATGGAAAGCTCGGCCGGAAGCTGGGCGAGCTTGATCCAGCCGAGATCACCGCCTACCGCTGCGGTCGAGGCTTCGGAATACTGCCGCGCATAGGCAACGAAGCTGCCGCCGCCCTTGAGTTGCTCCATGATCTTCTGCGCATTTGCGAAGACCTGCGGCTTGGTCTCGTCCGTCGCGGAGAGGTAGATTTCACCTATGCGGTATTCCTCGGTGCCCTTGGCAGCCTTAAGGCGGTCCATCATTTCGCGCACCTCGCCGTCCGAGATGTTGATGAATGGCTGAACGTTGCGGCGCAGCAGGCGCTGCCAGGCAAGCTCGCCCTTGATCTGGCGCTTAAGCGAAGCGGATGAGGAACCGATGCCGGTGAGGTACTTTTCGAGTGCGGCGGGGTTCTGACCGAAATTCTGCTGCGCGACGCGGTTGAAGGTCTGCATCACCTCTTCGTCGTCGATCTCGATCGTGGCAGCCTTGGCTTCCTGGATCTGCAGCGTCTCATCGATCAGGTTGCGCAGCACCTGCAGACGCAGGCGCTCCAGTTCCTCGGGCGGGACCTTGCCGCCGTTGGCGCTGACGATGAGCGCAAGGCGCTGGTCGACATCGGTGCCCGTGACGATCTCACCGTTCACGATGGCCGTGGCACGGCGCAAGTGCGGATCGACCTTGCCGAATATGGTGGGATTGGCGGGAAGATTGAGCGGACCACCCGTCGCTGCAGGAGACGACAGCGACCCGTCAACCGGATCGAGCAGGGTCTGTGCGCTGAGCGCCGAAGTGGCCAATGTGCCAACCAGAACAAGGCCGCCAAGAGTAAGCGCGGAGATGGAGAGCAGACGAAACCGGGTCTTCATGGCAATCAGATGGTCCTGTGATATGTCCGCTCGTGCGGCATGAAACCGCCCGTATCGTATCTGGCTTTGGCACGTTTCCACCAGGCAACCTTGGCGTTTCCCAGCTTAACCCGAGGTGAGTGACGCTGCGATAGCCCGATTGCAACGGTGATGAAAGCAAAACGGAGGAAAACCGCCGGAAGCCCGGGTCAGCGCACGCCAAGGCCCCGCAGCGAAAAGTTGAACTGAACTGTGCTGCCCCTGGTCGCGTCGCCTGTCGTGATGTAGTCCCGCCGCCAGGTGAGCGCGAGATCGAGGCAATCGTCGGCATAAGCAAAACCGAGCCGGTGGCGCAGCATCTGGAAGCCGTTCGAAGTCCCGGTCGGATCATCGGCGAGCCGGGTGAGATTGACCACGGCCGAGCCGAACACAGACCAGCGCCGGGCAAACGCGACGCGGCCCGAAACGCGCACCTCTTCGCGGTCGCGCAAGTCCTCGAAGCTGCTGGAAATGTCGCGGTTGAGCTTGAGGTAGCCAACTTCGGCATAAGTACGGTGATTGCCGATCGTGGCATCGAATTCATTGCGGCGCAGCTTGAACCCGTCTTTGTCGAGCCGGAAACGGTGCGTGAATTGCACCACATCGCGAAACCGCAGCGACGTGCGGCCGACCACATCGGACAACCGTGCGGATAGCCCGGTCCCATCGGGCAGCAGGGTCTGCTGCGTAGAGAGCCGGTAGCTCTGGCCGACGTTGGTCATGATCCGCCAGCCGGGACGCGTGAGCTGCCAGTCCGCGCCATAGGTCACGCGCGCCCCGTCCTCGATCCGGTCGTAGCCCGGAAAGCGGTTGAGCGCGAAAAGGTTGGAATCCTCCAGTTCGACCGAGCGGGAATCCTCGTTGGGGATAGCGAGGTTGCGGACTTTGGGGCTGGCCACGATCTGGACGCGCGGAGTGAACACTTGCGTGCCGCCTAACGCGCTGCCGATCAGCGGCCATTTCATGTCGACCGCAGCCGTGGCGATGCCGCGCGCCTGCCAGCCCGGATTGCCGCGATAGAGCAGCGTGCTGGTGAGCTGGTTGCCGGTGCTGTGATAGACATCGCCGCGCACCAGCCCGGTCAGCGTCACTTCCTGTCCGAAGCCGGTGATCGTGCGCAGGTCCCACTGCGCCTTGGCAAAGGCGCGCTGGGTATTCTGACCGTCTGAACGCGTCAGCGCGAGCGAATTGACCGCGAGCTCGAGCGTGCCGCCAATGGCCGGCGGGACAATGCGGCGGCGATATTCGAGCGCGGGCAGCGCGACCGGGATCAGTCCCTGACGATCGCCGCGCCGCATGGTCTGCACCGCCCAGCCGGCCAGGCTGAAATAGCTGGACTGGTCGATCCGCTCGAGATTGATGCTCGAGCGCAGACGGTCATCCCGGCTGATATCATAGCGGCGCAGGAACGTACGGTCGCTGGCATAGCGGCCAAATCCGGTGAGGCTCCACGCATCGGACAGCTGGAAGCGGCCATTGGCCTCGAGATAGCCGCGAAACACCTGCTCCTGCGGATTGTCACCCGGCAGGACATCGCTGCCGACATTGATGCGCGCGCTGCGCGTAAGGTATCCAGTCAACTGATAGGCGCCCTTGCCGGTCAGCTGCCGGTAGCGGGCCGAGACCATCGGCAGCGCGGCGGTATAGGCGTAGCCGGTAACCGCGAGATCCTTATTGTTGGCCAGCCGCCAATAGTAGGTTTCGTTGATTTCCGCGCCGTTGGCTGCGCTGAAGCGCAGATCGGGGATCAGCAGGCCGCTCTCCGCACGGAAATCGGACGTGTGGGCCAGCCCCGGTAGCGGCAGCAGCGGCACGCCGAACACGCGGAGCAGGGCCCCCTTGTAGCGGACGCGCTGCTCCGCCGCATCGTAGGTGACCTGAACCGCGGTGACTTCCCAGCTTGGCCGTTTCTGGCAGCCGTCTTCGGTTTCGAACGCGCAGCCTGAGAAGGCGGCACCATGCAGCACCAGATTGCCATTGGCGCCGCGTTCGCCGCGATTTGCCGCCAGCCTGCCGCCCTGCCGCATCACCAGGAGCATGTCGGCGATGGCTCCGGCTTTCAGCGCATCGGTCAACTCGACCTTGCCGGTGTAGAGAACGTTTCCGGCATCATCGACGAAGCGGATATTGCCGACAGCTTCGATCACCCCGGTCTTGCGGTCCCATGTCACAACATCGGCCCGCACGGTCTGTTCGGCCCGCCGCAGCACGACATTGCCAGTGGCGGTCAAGGTATCGGCATCGCCGCCATAGGTCACGCGGTCGGCCTGGAAGCGCAGGTCCTGCGCCGTGCTTGCCTCTTGGGGCGCAGCCTCGACTGGAGCTGGGCCGCCTTGCGCGGCGGCGGGAGCGGCGACTGGCAGGCTGCAAAGCGAAGCAACCCCAATTCCAGCCAAAACCGGCCGGATCGGCGCAACAAAAAGCAGCCGCAAGCATCGGAGAAAGGCTTGCGGCAGCGGCCGCGCGGCGGTTTGCATGGCCTTGCCTATCGCACCCGCGCCGCTTAACTGCAAACCCACATTTCGCAATCGGCCAATCTTGGCCGCCGCGCGTGCCGCTTTTCGGGCAGGAGCCATTGATGATCATCGAATTCGCCGCAACCGCATCGCCCAATACTGATGGCAACCCCCGTCTTGTCGCTAGCCTTGTTGCGCAGGATGCCCTTGCCGCGGATGCAGACCTGCTGGTGCGCGGGGCCGCAGCGGCGGCGCGCTTTACTGGCAAGCCGGGCCAGTTGTTCGAAGTGTTCGCGCCTGCAGGTGATGGCGTGGCCCGCCTTGCATTTGCCGGGATCGGGGAACTGGGCGGTGCCGGGCGCCGGGCTACGCTGGAACGTGCAGGTGGCGCGCTGACGGCGAAGTACCTCACCTCGGGAGAGACGGCGCTGGCTATCGACTTTTCGACGAGTGGGCTGACGGCAGAAGAGGCCGCGTCGGTGCTGCTGGCCGCCCGGCTGCGCGCCTGGCGGCATGATATCTACCGCACCAAGCTGACGGATGATCAGAAGCCCTCGCTGGCAAGGATCGTGGCTATCGGCGCACCCGAAGGCACCGAGGCGCATTGGGAAACCGAAAGCGCGGTGGCCGAAGGCGTCGAGTTCACGCGCGAGCTCGTCACCGAACCAGCCAACGTGATCTATCCCGAAAGCTTCGTCGCGCGCTGCCTGGCGCGGCTGGAAGGCTCCGGGGTGGAGATCGTGGTGCTAGACAAGGCCGAGATGACCGCGCTCGGGATGGGTGCGCTGCTGGGCGTGTCGCAAGGCTCGGTGCGGGAACCGCGCATTCTGGCGATGCGCTGGAAGGGCAAGGCCGGCGCGCAGCCGACCGCGTTCGTCGGCAAGGGCGTGACCTTCGACACCGGCGGCATCTCGATCAAGCCGGCCGCCGGCATGGAAGACATGAAGTGGGACATGGGCGGCGCAGCAGCGGTGGCGGGCACGATGCTCACGCTGGCGCGGCGCAAAGCGCAAGCCGACGTGATCGGTGTTTGCGGGCTGGTTGAAAACATGCCCGATGGCAATGCGCAGCGCCCGGGCGATGTTGTCACCTCGATGTCGGGCCAGACCATCGAAGTGATCAACACCGATGCGGAAGGGCGGTTGGTGCTGTGCGATGCGGTCACCTGGGTGCAGAAACAGTACAGCCCCGTCACCATCGTCGATCTCGCGACGCTGACCGGCGCGATCATCGTCTCGCTGGGCCACGAGCATGCCGGCATGTTCAGCAACGACGATCTCCTCGCCAGCCAACTCGATGCAGCCGGCAAGGCCAGCGGCGACAGCCTGTGGCGTTTCCCGCTCGGCTCTGCCTACGACAAGCTGATCGACAGCCCGATTGCCGACATGAAAAACGTGGGGCCGCGCTATGGCGGGTCGATCACCGCGGCACAGTTCATCCAGCGCTTTGTCGACAGGGGGGTGGCATGGGCGCATCTGGATATCGCGGGTACGGTGTGGGTCGAAAAGTCCGGCGCCACGCATGACAAGGGCGCGACGGGCTTTGGCGTGCGGCTGCTTGATCGCTACGTGCGCGACGTGTTGGAGGCCTGATGCCGAAGATGCGCCGTAAGGCGGACTTGCCGAGCAAGCTCTGCGCCGCCTGCGGCCTTCCCTTCACGTGGCGCAAGAAGTGGGAGCGCGACTGGGACAATGTGAAGTTCTGTTCGGATCGCTGCCGCAGCGGCAAAGGCCCAAAGCCCCGCGAGGGCGCGGCCTGATGCGCGTCGATTTCTACCAGCTGTCGCGCGATCCCGCCGAGCTTGTGCTGCCGCGCCTTGCGCAAGGCACGCTGGATGCGGGCGAGCGGCTCCTAGTGGTCTCGGAAGATGCAGACCAGCTCGTGCGGATCAGCGAGGTACTGTGGACGCACAAGCCCGAGACGTTTCTGGCCAATGGCATGGCGGGCGGGACGCATGACGCGCGCCAGCCGATCCTGCTCTCCCAAACTGCGCAGCCCGCCAACGGCGCGCGCTATCTCGCGCTGGCCGACGGGGTGTGGCGCGATATGCCAGAAGGCTTGGACCCGGCGGAGCGCGTCTTCCTGCTGTTTCCGCCCGAACGCATCGACGACGCGCGCGGCTGCTGGCGCATGCTCGGCACGCACGAGGGGGTGGAGCGCAAATATTGGCGGCAGGACGGCGGCAAGTGGCGCGAAGGGCCTTAGCTGCCTCTCCGTCTTGCAGCGCAGCAATTTCCCCGCTAGGGGCGCGGCCCAGCAGACCAAGGCCCATTCCGGTCCAAAAAGAAGCAGCAAGGAACATCTCATGGCGGTTACCCGCACCTTTTCGATCATCAAGCCCGACGCCACGCGCCGCAACCTGACCGGTGCGGTCGTCAAGATGCTGGAAGAATCCGGCCTGCGCGTCGTCGCTTCCAAGCGCATCCACATGAGCCGCGAGCAGGCAGAGGGCTTCTACGCCGTCCACCGCGAGCGTCCGTTCTTCAATGATCTGGTCGAGTTCATGATCTCCGGCCCGGTCGTGGTGCAGGTGCTCGAAGGCGAGAACGCCATGCAGCGCAACCGCGACATTATGGGCGCGACCAACCCGGCTAATGCCGAACCCGGCACGATCCGCAAGGAACTGGCCGAATCGATCGAAGCCAACACCGTGCACGGTTCGGATTCGGACGAGAACGCCGCGATCGAGATCGCCTACTTCTTCAAGCCGGAAGAAATCGTCGGCTGATCGGTTGGCAGAGACTGCTATAGCGTGGGCTGTCGGAGCGATCCGGCGGCCCTTTGCATTGGAGGATGGTTGGCATGTTCGGCATGGGTGACGGGTCGTGCCCGTTCGAGTTCAATTTCGATCCGGCCACATTCAAGGTCGGCGATGTGGTCAGTTACAGGGTGACGGGAAGCCTTGAAGGCATGCCGTTTGTCGGCACACTGCTGGAGGTCCATGCGGATCACGTGATCATCTCCCCGGGCGAGAGCGATCCCTTAGCCCGCTACCGCGCCACGCGCGAAGATCGTCCGTTGGTTAACGAGAGCGAGATCTGATTCAGAACTCCATGAACGCCGCCAGCTTGCGCGGCGCGATCGAGAGCCAGCTGCGCTGCAGGCGTTCAGCGATCTCATCCCAATCGGTATCGCCAAGGTCCAGCCGCACACCGATCCAGCCTTCGCCGAAATAAGCGGGGCGGTAGAAGCGGTCTGGATCAGTCTCGATCAGCTGTTCCTGCTCGTCGAGTCCGCTGATCTTGACCAGCAGCGCGGTCCGGCCGTCTCCATGGTGATTGAGGCTGACATAAGCGAACTTCTTGCCCTTCATGATGCCAAAGCAGGGCATCCCGTGGCTGACTGTCTCTTCCGCCTCGGGCAGAGCCAGCGCCAGCTTGCGCACTTTGCCGACCAGCCACTGCGGCTCAACCTCGCGCGTGACCAGATCGGCGAGGCATCGCGGGTAGAGCTGGTGTTCGGCGATGAGTACCCGCGCGGCCAGCGTGTCTGCGGTATCGCCCGCGCGGGTCGCAACCGGGATTTGGCCGAGAATGGGGCCTTCATCGAGATCGGCGGTAACGAGGTGGACGGTGCAGCCCGCATGGGCATCGCCTGCATCCAGCGCGCGTTGGTGGGTGCGGAGGCCAGTGTATTTCGGCAGTAGCGAGGGATGGATATTGATCATTCGCCCCTCCCAGCGCGCCACGAATTCCGGGCTGAGGATGCGCATGTAGCCCGCCAGCGCGATGTATTCCGCGCCCGAGCGGAGCACTTCGGCCTCCATCGCGGTATCGTGCTCGGCGCGCGGCATGCCCTTGTGCGGCAGGGCGAATGTCGCCACACCCTCTACCCTGGCGAGGACGAGACCGCCTGCATCCGGGGCATTGGAGAGTACCAGCACGACCTCGAACGGGCAGTCGGGCAGGCGGCTGGCATAGAGCAGCGCGGCCATGTTGGTGCCGCTGCCCGAAATGAACACGGCGACCCTGGCGCGATCAGCCATCCGATACTCCCTGATATGCCGAAGGCAAAAACGGGAAGGGAGACCGCCCGCTCAGCGGGTGGTGGAGGTGTGGCAATCCCACCGTCAGCCCTGCCAGCTGCCACCTCCCCGTTCGGGTTTCGCCAAAACGGGGAGGATCTAAACTAGCCGACATGCACCGCTTCCCAAGCCTCACGCGCAGACCACGCTTCGGCGCTGCCGAACACGGTGCAGCCCTTTTCGCCCGCAACCACGCTGCCGATGGGGAAGGCGGTTTCGCCCACCGCCGTCAGGTCTGCGATCAGGCTAGCTGCTTCGTCCGGCGCGACCGCCAGAACCATGCCGACACCGCAATTGAACGTGCGCGCCATTTCTCCGGGCTCGATCTGGCCCTGCGCCTGCAGGAACGCCATGAGGCGCGGCTGCTCCCAGGCATCGGCGTCGATCCGCGCATGGAGGCCCCTGGGCAGTACGCGCGGCACGTTTTCCAGCAGCCCGCCGCCAGTGATGTGGGCAAGCGCGTGGACGCGGCCAGCTTTACCGTTCTGGGCGCGAACGAATGGCAGCAGGCTCTTCACATAGATGCGCGTCGGCTCGATCAGGTGGTCGATCAGCAGGCGCTCGTTGTCGAACAATGCGGGCCGGTCGAGCTTCCAGCCTTTGTCCGCCGCAAGGCGGCGCACGAGCGAATAGCCGTTTGAATGAACGCCCGAGGAGGCGAGCCCAATCAGCACGTCGCCTTCTGCCACACGGTCGCCGGTCAGCTGCTCGCCGCGTTCCACCGCGCCGACGCAGAAGCCCGCAAGATCGTAGTCGCCGTGTGCGTACATGCCCGGCATTTCTGCCGTCTCGCCGCCAATCAGCGCGCAGCCGGCTAGCTTGCAGCCGTCGGCAATGCCCGCGACGACGCGCTCCGCGACCCCAGTATCAAGCTTGCCGGTGGCGAAGTAATCCAGAAAGAAGAGCGGCTCCGCGCCCTGCACGATCAGATCGTTGACGCACATGGCGACAAGATCGATGCCGATTGCATCGTGCCGGTCGTAATCGATCGCCAGCTTGACCTTGGTGCCAACGCCGTCGTTGCCCGCAACCAGCAGCGGGTCCTTGTAGCCCGCCGCCTTGAGGTCGAAGAAGGCCCCGAATCCGCCGAGTTCCGCGTCCGCTCCGGGCCGTGCGGTGGAGCGCGCGAGCGGGCCGATCGCGCGGACCAGCGCGTTGCCCGCAGCAATGTCGACGCCGGCTTTGGCGTAGGAATAAGGCTGCGAAGTTTCGTCTGTTGAGGCCATGGGGCGCGGCCCTAGCGCTTTCCTGCTTGGATTTCCACTTGGCTTTGGGCAAAAGCGCGGCCAAGTCGCGAAACCAGCGAAACCTTGCGCAACATCCGCGTCCAGCAATTGGAGTTCCTTTGGCCGCCTTGCGCCCAACCTTGCATCATGTGCCCAAGTGGCCCGCATGGAAGCGGCAGACCCGAATCGGGGCTCTCGCCGCGCTAGCCATTGGGCTCGCGGCGGGCGGCGCGGTGATTTATGCGCAGATCGAGGGCGATCGCGGCATCTCGCCGGTTGCCAGCAACGGCGATTTCGAAGTGAACGGGATTGCGGTCAACGCCACTGGCAAGACCGCGGAAGAAGCCCGCGCGAACGGGTGGAAGCAGGCTCAGCGGCTGGCGTGGGAGAAGCTCTGGAAATCGAACGGCATGGGCGGCGGCGGCGCGGCCCCGGCGCTCGATGATGGCACGATCGACGGCATGGTCTCCGCTGTGGTGGTCGAGAAAGAGCAGATCGGCCCGCAACGGTACATCGCCACGCTGGGCGTGATTTTCGACCGGACCCGCACCAGCGGCTATCTGGGCATGCAGGGCCAGATCGCACGGTCTGCGCCGCTGCTGGTGGTTCCGGTGCTGACGCAAGGCGGCGTTACCTCTGTGTTCGAAACGCGCACGCCCTGGCAGAAGGCTTGGGCCGAGTTTCGCATTGGCACCAGCGTGATCGATTATGTCCGCCCGAGCGGCAGCGGTGCGGATTCGCTGCTGCTGACCGCCGGGCAAATCTCGCGCCGCAGCCGCAACTGGTGGCGGTTGCTGCTCGATTCGTTCGGGGCGGCGGATGTGATCATGCCGATGGCCCGGCTCGAGCGGCTATGGCCGGGCGGGCCAGTGCGCGGTATATTCACCGCGCGGCGCGGTCCGGACAACCAGTTCATTGGCAGCTTCGAGCTGACTGCGCAAAGCGAGGATCAGCTGCCCGCCATGCTAGCAGAGGCGGTGGTGCGGCTGGACGGGCTCTATGCCGGCGCGCTCGCTTCGGGTCAGCTCGCGCCTGACCCATCGCTGAACACGCAGCCCGAGCTTGATCAGGCGCTGATCGACAGCATCGTCGCCAAGGTCGGCCCGGCGCCTGCTGCCGCCACGGCGACGGCGGCCACGGCAGACCCCGCCGTCGCCGCTACAGCCGCGAGCGTGCCGAATGTGACCGTGACCGTGCAGATGGCAACGCCCGATGGCGCGGCGTTCGATGCCGGGATGGGAGCGGTGCGCCGAATGGCCGGAGTGAAGGACGTCGCCAGCCCCAGTGTCGCCATCGGCGGCACGTCGGTGCTGCGCGTCACGTTTGCGGGTGATATCGACACGCTGGCAGCAGCGCTGCGCGCACAGGGCTGGAAGGTCACGCTTGGGGCCGGTGCGATCAGCATCCGCAAGTAGGCTGCTGGTCCGATGAGCCAGATCGCTTTACCACTGACCACGGCGGCCAGCGCGGAAACGATCGTGACCGGTTCCTCGCTCGCGCCCGTGCTTACGGCTCTAGGGGGGGCGGCCAGCTGGCCGTTTCGCGCCGCTGTGCTCGCCGGGCCGCCGCGTTCGGGCAAGAGCCTGATCGCGCGATGGTTTGCGCAGAGCGGCGCGGGGGACATGCTCGATGATGCCGACGGTCTGCCCGAAGACGCGCTGTTCCACCGCTGGAATCGTGCGCAGGCCGAAGGGCGGCCGCTGCTGATTGTTTCGGGCCGCGCGCCTGGCACATGGCAAGTGGCCTTGCCCGATCTTGCTTCGCGGCTGGGCGCGGCGCTGATGATCGAGATCGCAGCGCCCGATGATGATCTCCTGCGGGCCCTTGTCGAAAGCCATGCCGCGCGACGCGGGCTGGCGCTAGGCGAGGGCGTGCTGGCCTATATCCTGCCCCGGCTGGAGCGCAGCCACGCTGCTGCCGAGGCGCTCGTTGAAACAATCGATCGACTATCCCTTGAGCGCAAGGCCGCCGTCACCATATCGCTGTCACGCGATGCCCTGGCCGAACGGGTCCATGGTGTTCCCGAGGCCGAGCGGCAGCCGCGCTTGCTTTAAGGGCGAAAAAGGGGGAAAAGCGGCCATGATCGGAAGCTTCATTGCCTATCTGGATTCGATCCGCGCACGTGACCCTGCACCGCGTTCGCGCTGGGAAATCTTGCTCTATCCGGGGCTGCACGCCGTTGGCCTGCACCGCGTGGCGCATGCCCTGTTCGGGGTGCGGCTGTTCTTTCTGGCGCGGTTCGTGAACCACTTCTCGCGCTTTCTCACGGGGATCGACATTCACCCCGGTGCGAAGATCGGGCGGCACCTGTTCATCGATCATGGCTATACCGTGATCGGCGAGACGGCCGAGATCGGCGACAATGTAACGATCTACCAGTGCGTAACGCTCGGCGGCACAAATCCTGCCAACGGCGTGCCAGGCAAACGCCATCCCACCTTGTGCGACAACGTGATCCTGGGTTCGGGCGCGCAGGTGCTTGGCCCCATCACCGTCGGCCCGCGCGCGCGCGTCGGTGCCAACGCGGTCGTTACCGAAGACGTCCCCGAAGGCGCGACGATGGTCGGGCTTAAAGCCCGCTCCACGCTGGTGCCGGTAGAGACCTGGCTCAAGGACTTCATCCCCTACGGCACCCCCTGCAAGGAGCCCTGTGAACCGGCAGGCGGCACGCGCGTGGATGATCTGGAGGCAGAGGTTGCGCTGCTGAAGGCGCAAGTTGCGGCCTTGCTCACTGACAAGGCGCAGCCCGGTGTTGCCCCGGTTGACGCTGGCGGACCGACCCCGATCAACGGTGGTTCGCGGCGAAGGAGCCGCAACTGAGCGGTCTGGGCGGAGCCGATGCGGGTGGCGGAGTGGCTGGCCCCACAGTGCTGGCTTTTCCGCAGGTTCGCAAAGACCCGCAGGTCGCGTTTGACCGGTCGGAGCTGACCAAGATCCTTGATATCTACGGACGCATGGTCGCTGCTGGGCAGTGGCGCGATTATGCCATGACGTTCGAGAGGGACGCCGCCAGCTTTGCCGCCTTTCGCCGGACCGCCGAACGTCCGACAGCGCGTATCGAGAAACGCCCGGCCTTGCGCGGCAAGCAGGGCATGTGGGCGCTCTATGGCGAGGCGGGGCAAGTCCTGAAACGCGGGCACGAACTGGCGGGCGTGCTCTCACCGTTGGAACGCCGCCTGCTCAAACTGGTCGAGGATTGAGGCGCGCGGCTTTCTGCCCGGTGCTGGCTATGGCTGCTTGCCATTCAAGGCCTGAGCCGCGCCCATCTGAAGCCGAAGGACCACTGCTGCTGCGCGCGGTCTACCGCGTTGCGGCGAGCACGATGGTGCTGGTGGTACCCGAAGCGCGTCAGCCCGGGGCCGCCAGCAGTGATTGCAATACGCCGATCCTGATCGACTGCCCCAGCTTACAGGCGCGCGTGCTCTCTGCGGCCGAAGCAAAAGCGCAGCTGCGCACAACGCAACTGGCGGGGGCGAGGCGCAGCGCCTGCCCCCATCGCTGGCCGGAGATCAGCCCTTCAGCGCCGCCTGCAGTTGGCTGATGATCACCCCGCTCTGCTCCGCGCCCGATTGGGGCACGAAATCCCCCGCGCGGTCGGAAATCTGCGCCCAGTGCGCGGCAACGCCTTCGACCGTGCGTTCGGCGGGTGCCAGCAGCGCACCCTTGTTCATCGTGACCCATGCCGAGTGATAGGCACCCGCGCCCGCGCCGACGATGGCATTGCTCGGCGCATCGTCCGAAACGAGGAACAGCGCGGCAGGCGCCACGTTTTCCGGGCCGAAGAGCTTGAAGGCTTCCTCGGGGAAGATATCCTCTGTCATGCGCGTGGCGGCCACGGGCACCAAGGTGTTGACCTTGATGTTGTTCTTGGCGCCTTCGAGGTAGAGCGTCTTGGTCAGCCCGGCGAGGCCGAGCTTCGCCGCGCCGTAGTTGGCCTGGCCGAAATTGCCGAACAGGCCAGTGGACGATGCGGTCATCAGAATGCGGCCGTAGTTCTGCTCGCGCATCAGATCCCAGCAGGCCTTGGTGGCGAAGGCCGAGCCGATGAGGTGGACTTTCACGACCATTTCGAAATCGGCCGGGTCCATCTTGGTGAAGCTCTTGTCGCGCAGGATGCCGGCGTTGTTGATCAGGATATGGACACCGCCCCACTTCTCCTTGGCCTTGGCGACCATCTCGGCCATCTGGTCGAATTCGGTGACCGAACCGCCGTTCGACATCGCCTCGCCGCCTGCGGCCTCGATCTCGGCCACGACCTGCAGCGCCGCATCCGAATGGCCGGTGCCATCGCGCGCGCCGCCGATATCGTTGACCACGACTTTCGCGCCGCGCTTGGCCAGTTCGAGCGCATAGGCACGGCCGAGGCCGCCGCCCGCGCCAGTGACGATCGCTACGCGGTCTCTGAACGAAATGTCCGATGAAATGGTCATGGCAAAGCTCTCCTCAGCGTCCTAATCAGGCGATTAACAGCGCAGCGGATGCCATGGGCGGCGGGCCAAGGCAACACCCGCAACCACGCCCGATCAGGTGATGCGGTGCACCCAGCCATGCGGATCGGGCGCTTCGCCGCGCTGGATCGCCACCAGTCGCTGGCGCAGCTTCTGCGTGGTCTGGCCGGGGCCACCACTACCGATCACGAATTCGCCGTCGCTGCTGGTGACTTTGCCCACTGGCGTGACAACCGCCGCCGTGCCGCACGCAAACGTCTCGACCAGCGCGCCCGAATCTGCATCCGCGTGCCACTGATCCAGCGAATAGCGCTCCTCGCGCACGGCCAGCCCCTCATCGCGGGCCAGCGCCAGCAGGCTCTCACGCGTGATGCCGGGCAGGATCGTGCCTGAAAGCGG
>CANEVG010000008.1 GCA_947442095.1 Sphingomonadaceae bacterium | reverse complement strand
GCCGCCCCGGTACCTGCTTCTGCACCGCTCGCTGCAGCCGCGCCGAACCCTGAAGCCGGCCCCGAAACGAACGAGGCCTTGCGCACCGCGCTCACCACGCTCCAACGGATGAACGCGCAAGGCTAAGGCGCGCGCGACGCTACGGCAACCAAGGCCGCGGCGCACCGAAATGCGCCGCTTCGCCGGGCATCCTTATTGCCTGCCTGCTCTGCGATGTGACCTTCGGGCAATTCGAGCCGCGCAGTTGCAAAATAACAATCCTGCAGTCATTGGGGGACTTCGCGCAACTTTCGTTGTCCTTAGGGCGGCGTGATTCGCGCGCCATGTTCGTTTGACGGTGTCAAACGTGTCCGTTCCAACTGACAGTTTGCAGGGCGATTTTTGCGATGAGTTTTCCGCCGGTTCAGGGCCTTTACGATCCGCGTAACGAACACGATGCTTGCGGCGTCGGCTTCGTGGCGCATATCAAAGGCATTAAAAGCCACGGAATTATCGAGCAGGCACTCGAAATCCTGCGCAACCTCGATCATCGCGGCGCGGTTGGCGCGGATCCGCTGCTGGGTGATGGCGCCGGCATCCTTATCCAGCTTCCCGATGCCCTGCTGCGCCGCTGGGCGGCCGCCGAAGGCAAGAACCTGCCCGCACCTGGCGAATATGCCGTCGCGATGTGCTTCCTGCCGCAAGACGAAGCCGCGCGCGATTTCGTGATCGCGTTCTTTGAAAAGTTCATTACTAAGGAAGGCCAGCACCTCATCGGCTGGCGCGATGTGCCCACGACGCTGGACGGGCTCGGCAAGACGGTGATCGAGCAGATGCCGGTCGTGCGCCAGTGCGTGATCCGCCGGGGCGACAACTGCCCGGATCAGGATGCGTTCGAGCGCAAGCTGCTCGCGATCCGCAAGCAGACGCAGAACCCGCTCGCCGCCATGGCCGAAAAGCACGGGCTTCCGGGCGTGACCGAGCTCTACATGCCCAGCTTTTCCTCGCGCACCGTGGTCTACAAGGGGCTGTTGCTGGCCGATCAGGTCGGCTCGTTCTATGATGATTTGCGCGATCCGGATTGCGTTTCGGCGCTCGGGCTCGTTCACCAGCGCTTTTCGACCAACACCTTCCCCAGTTGGAAGCTGGCGCACCCCTACCGGTTCATCGCCCACAACGGCGAAATCAACACCGTACGCGGCAACGTCAATTGGATGAACGCGCGCCGCCGCACCATGGAATCCGAGCTGCTTGGCCCGGACCTCGACAAGATGTGGCCGCTGATCCCGCACGGCCAGTCCGATACCGCGAGCCTCGACAACGCGCTCGAACTGCTGCTTGCTGGCGGCTATAGCCTTGCGCATGCGGTGATGATGCTGATCCCGGAAGCTTGGGCCGGTAATCCGTTGATGTCCTCGGCGCGCCGCGCCTTCTATGAATACCACGCTGCGCTGATGGAGCCGTGGGATGGCCCCGCCGCTGTCGCCTTCACCGATGGCCGCCAGATCGGCGCGACGCTCGATCGCAACGGCCTGCGCCCGGCGCGCTTTTCGATCACGCGCGATGATCTGATCTGCATGGCCAGCGAAAGCGGCGTTTTGCCGTTCCGCGAGGAGGATATCGTGCGCAAGTGGCGGCTCCAGCCGGGCCGCATGCTCCTGATCGATCTCGAGCAGGGCCGGATCATCGAGGACGAAGAGATCAAGACCCGGCTGGCGAGCGAGGAGCCCTACGAGGAATGGCTCGAGGCCGCGCAGTACAAGCTTAAGGAACTGGCCGTAGTGGAGCCCGAGCAAGGCGCTTTGCCGGTTGCGACCGAAGCGCTGCTCGATCGTCAGCAGGCTTTCGGCTACACGCAGGAAGATATTTCGAAGTTCCTCGAGCCAATGGCGATCAATGGTGATGATCCGCTCGGCTCGATGGGCACGGACACGCCGATTGCGGTGCTGTCGGACCGCTCGCGCCTGCTATTCGATTATTTCAAGCAGAACTTCGCACAGGTGACCAACCCACCGATCGATCCGATCCGCGAGGAACTGGTCATGAGCCTCGTCTCGATGATCGGCCCGCGCCCTAACCTGCTGGGCCACGATGCCGGCACGCACAAGCGGCTCGAGGTGGATCAGCCGATCCTGACAAACGCCGATATCGCCAAGATCCGCTCGGTCGAGGCAGTGCTTGACGGCGCGTTCCGCACCGGCACGATCGACACCACGTGGGATGCCGCCAGCGGAGCTGCAGGCCTCGAAATGGCGATCAAGGAAATGTGCTGGGCGGCCACCGAAGCGGTGCTGGCCGACAAGAATATTCTGATCCTGTCAGACCGTGCGCAGGATGCGAACCGCATCGCCATGCCCGCGCTGCTCGCCACGGCAGCGGTGCACCATCACCTCGTCCGCCAGGGTCTGCGCATGCAGACCGGCCTCGTCGTCGAAACCGGCGAGGCGCGCGAGGTGCATCACTTCTGTGCACTCGCGGGCTATGGCGCGGAAGCCATCAACCCCTACCTCGCGTTTGAGACGCTGGAATCGATCCGCTTGGCGCGTGATCTGCCGCTTGCCGCCTATGATGTGGAGAAGAACTACATCAAGGCGGTCGGCAAGGGCATCCTCAAGGTCATGTCCAAGATGGGCATCTCGACCTATCAGTCCTATTGCGGCGCGCAGATCTTCGATGCCGTTGGCCTCAGCTCCGCGTTCATCGAGAAGTACTTCACCGGCACCGCCACCATGATCGAAGGCGTCGGACTAGCCGAAATCGCCGAGGAAACGGTGCGCCGCCACGCGGCCGCCTATGGCGACAGCCCGGTCTACCGCAAGATGCTCGATGTCGGCGGCATGTACCAGTTGCGCCTGCGCGGTGAGGAACACGCCTGGACGGCAGACAACGTCGCCAGCCTGCAACATGCGGTACGCGGCAACCTGCCCGACAAGTACCGCGATTTCGCGCAGTCGATCAACGACCAGTCCGCGCGCATGCTCACCATTCGCGGGCTGCTTGAATTGAAGCCTGTCGGCCCGGCAATCCCGTTGGACGAGGTCGAGCCCGCTGCGTCCATCGTCAAGCGCTTCGCAACTGGCGCGATGTCGTTCGGCTCGATCAGCCGCGAAGCGCACACCACGCTTGCCATCGCAATGAACCGCATCGGCGGCAAGTCCAACACCGGTGAGGGCGGCGAAGAGCCGGACCGCTTTGTGGCCATGCCCAACGGCGATTCCATGCGCTCGGCGATCAAGCAGGTTGCCTCGGGCCGCTTCGGCGTGACGACCGAATATCTCGTCAATGCCGATGACATCCAGATCAAGATGGCGCAGGGCGCGAAGCCCGGCGAAGGTGGCCAGCTCCCTGGTGACAAGGTCGACAAGATCATCGGCAAGACCCGTCACTCGACCCCGGGTGTCGGCCTGATCTCGCCCCCGCCGCATCACGATATCTATTCAATCGAAGATCTGGCCCAGCTGATCCACGATTTGAAGAACGTGAACCAGAAGGCGCGCATTTCGGTCAAGCTGGTCTCCGAAGTCGGTGTCGGCACCGTTGCCGCAGGCGTTTCCAAGGCGCGGGCGGACCATGTCACGATCTCGGGCTATGAAGGCGGCACCGGCGCGTCCCCGCTCACCTCGCTCACCCACGCAGGCAGCCCTTGGGAAATCGGCCTCGCCGAAACCCAGCAGACCCTGCTGCTCAACAACTTGCGCAGCCGCATCGCGGTGCAGGCCGATGGCGGCCTGCGCACCGGCCGCGATGTAGCGGTCGCCGCACTGCTCGGCGCGGACGAGTTCGGCTTTGCCACCGCCCCGCTGATCGCGGCGGGCTGCATCATGATGCGCAAGTGCCACCTCAACACTTGCCCGGTCGGCGTCGCGACGCAGGACCCGGTGCTGCGCGCGCGCTTCACCGGCCAGCCCGAGCATGTGATCAACTACTTCTTCTTTGTGGCGGAAGAACTGCGCGCGCTGATGGCCGAACTCGGCTTCCGCACCGTGGGTGAGATGGTCGGCCGGGTCGATTGCCTCGATACGCGCGAGGCGATCACCCATTGGAAAGCGCGCGGCATCGATCTGTCGCGCCTGCTCCACCGTGTCGAGCCCGCTCCCGGCACCACGCTGAGCTGGAGCGGCACGCAGGATCACGGTCTGGAGACTGCGCTCGACAACACGCTGATCGCTGCTGCCGAGCCCGCGCTCGAACGCGGCGAGGCGGTGCGCATCGAACACACCGTGCGCAACGTGAACCGCACGGTCGGCGCGATGCTCTCGGGCGAAATGGCCAAGCGGCACGGCCATCGCGGCCTGCCCACCGGCACGATCCATGTCACGCTCACCGGCGTGGCGGGCCAGTCGTTCGGCGCGTTCCTCGCGCACGGGATCACGCTCGATCTCACCGGCGATGCCAACGACTATGTCGGCAAGGGCTTGTCGGGCGGCCGCGTCATCGTGCGCCCCCCTGCGCATGTCGAGCGCGCAGCCAACGAGAACATCATTGTCGGCAACACCGTGCTTTATGGCGCGATTGCAGGCGAGGCCTATCTCGGCGGTGTTGCGGGTGAACGCTTTGCCGTGCGCAATTCAGGCGCGGTCGCGGTGGTCGAAGGCACCGGTGATCATGGCTGCGAATACATGACCGGCGGCGTGGTCGTCGTGCTCGGCAAGACGGGACGCAATTTTGCTGCGGGCATGTCGGGCGGCGTCGCTTATGTCTATGATCCGGAAGGCAGCTTCCTCGCGCTTTGCAACCTCGCGATGGTCGATGTCACGCCGGTTTCTACCGAACGCGACGAGGACGAAGGCACCGGACGGCCGCAGCAGCGCGGCGTGGACGTGACCGACTATGGCATGGGTGACATGCTGCGCCACGATGCGGAGCGGCTGCGCATTCTCGTCGAGCGCCACCACCTCCACACCGGCAGCAAGCATGCACGGTCGCTGCTGGACAACTGGGCCGAAGCGCTGCCGCGCTTCTTCAAGGTCATGCCGCGTGACTATGCGCGCGCGCTCCGGCAGCTTGAAGCGGAACGCGCCGATGCCGCCAGCGTCGCAGCCGAATAATCTAGGGTATCAAAGCAATGGGCAAGGCAACCGGCTTCCTCGAAATCGATCGCAAGGATCGTTCCTACGATGCACCGCAGGAGCGGCTGAAGCACTACCGCGAATTCGTCATCCCGCACGATGACGGCACGCTCAAGGGGCAGGCCGCGCGCTGCATGGATTGCGGCATTCCCTATTGTCACAACGGCTGCCCGGTGAACAACCAGATCCCGGACTGGAACCATCTGGTCTATGAGAACCAGTGGCGCACCGCGCTGGAAAACCTCCATTCGACCAACAACTTCCCGGAGTTCACCGGCCGCATCTGCCCCGCCCCGTGCGAGGCCTCGTGCACGCTCAACCTCGTTGACCAGCCGGTCACGATCAAGTCGATCGAATGCGCCATCGTCGATCGCGGGTGGAAGGAAGGCTGGATCGAGCCGCAAGTCCCCGCGCAGAAAACCGGCAAGTCGGTCGCCGTCGTCGGCTCTGGTCCTGCTGGCCTTGCCTGCGCGCAGCAGCTTGCGCGCGCCGGCCACTCGGTAACGGTGTTCGAAAAGTCGGACCGCGTCGGCGGCCTGCTTCGTTATGGTATCCCTGATTTCAAGCTCGAGAAGCACCTCATCAACCGCCGCCTGATCCAGATGATGGCCGAAGGCGTAGAGTTTCGCACCTCGGTCGAAGTCGGCGTGACGGTCTCGGTCGCTAGCCTGCTCGAAAACTTCGACAAGGTCGTGCTTTCGGGCGGCGCGGAAGACCCGCGCCCCATGAGCATCCCCGGCTTCGAACTGCCCGGCGTGCGCTTCGCCATGGAATTCCTCACCCAGCAAAACAAGCGCGTTGCGGGCGACGATGAAATCCGTGCAGCCCCGCGCGGCTCGCTCACCGCCACCGGCAAACATGTCGTCGTGATCGGCGGCGGCGACACCGGATCGGACTGCGTGGGCACGTCAAATCGCCAGGGCGCTGCCTCAGTCACCCAGCTCGAAATCATGCCGCGCCCGCCCGAGAAGGAAGAGAAGGCGCTGAGCTGGCCCAACTGGCCGGTCAAGCTGCGCACCTCTTCCAGCCATCAGGAAGGTGTTGAACGTGAATTCGCCGTGCTCACCAAGCGCGTGATCGGCGAAAATGACGTGACGGGCCTCGAATGCGTCCGCGTTGAATGGCAGGATGGCAAGATGCAGGAAGTCGAAGGCAGTACCTTCGTGATCCCCGCAGACCTCATCCTCCTTGCAATGGGCTTTGTCGGCCCGCGCAAGCAGGGCCTGCTCGAACAAGCCGGTGTTGAGCTCGACGCGCGCGGCAACGTCAAGGCCAACACCGCCGACTACCACACCGGCAACGACCGGGTCTTCGCGTGCGGTGATATGCGCCGCGGCCAGAGCCTCGTCGTCTGGGCCATCCGCGAAGGCCGCCAGTGCGCCCGCGCAGTAGACCTCGCGCTGATGGGCGCCAGCGAACTGCCGCGCTGAAAGGGGGAGAGGGGGGCGCCCCTCCCAGCCTTTCTGCCCGCCTGCCGTGCCATGCTCAGCGGCCACATTAGCCTCGCTTGACCTGTCCGCGAAGACTGCAGCCAGCCGCTGGACATTCTTGGACACTGCCCCCGCATAGAAGTCACTTGCCGCGCCAAGCCGCTTGGCCGAATAGTCGGCGCGCGAAGCGAGACAACGTACAAAGGCTAGGACAGTGCAGCGCAAGATCGAGACGGATGTGCTGGTTATCGGCGGCGGCACGGCGGGGTTTGGGGCGGCCTTTGCGGCTGCGAGCCGGGGCGCGCGGGTGCGGTTGGTGGAGGGAACCAGCAAGATCGGCGGGGTCATGGCGTTTTGCCCGGGCATGCCGTGGGGCGGCGGGTTTCCGATTGGGCGGAGCATAGGGGGGGTGTTCGATACGCTGACCACCATGCTGTGCACCATGCAGCCGCCATCCGCCGAAGTGCGCCCGTCGACGCTCGCAAACTTCGGGGCCGAGGTGATCTACGACCACGAGGCGGCCGTCTTTGCGATGTTCCAGATGCTGGAAGACGCGGGCGTCGAGGTGCATCTCAGCACTTTTGCCAGCGCGCCGGTGATGGAGGGCGCGCGCATCGTCGCGGTTGATTGCCACGACCGGACCGGGCCGCTGACCATCGCAGCGGGCATGGTGATCGATTGTTCGGGCGACGGCGACATTTCCGCCAAGGCTGGCGTGCCCTTCGCGCTGGGCGACGGGCGCGGCAACATGATGGGCGTGACGCTGTCGTTTTCGATGCTGGGCGCGCCGTGGGAGCAGGTTTTCGCCGGGGATGATCCCTATTTCACCAAGGAAGCGGCGCGCGGCATTGCCGAGGGGCGGCTCCATCCCGATCTGGCCAAGCTCTATCTGATGCGCGGCTTCCACCGCGATACGGTGTTCTGCAATTCGGTCCATATCCGCGGGGTGGACGGCACTGATCCGCAGCAGGTGGCGAGGGCCACGCAGGAAGGGCGGCGGCGCTGCCGCCAGCTGGCGCAGTTCCTTGTCGAGTGCGTTCCCGGCTTCGAGCACGCGCGGATGAGCGAGCTTGGTCCCACCATCGGCGTGCGCGAAACCCGCAAGCTGGAGGCGGTGCACCGCATCCTCGCACAGGATCTGGCAGCGGCGACCAAGTTTGCCGACGGTATCGTCTGCTGCGACAATCCGATCGACGATGTGAT
Organism: Sphingomonadaceae bacterium; assembly: GCA_947442095.1. GTDB lineage: Bacteria > Pseudomonadota > Alphaproteobacteria > Sphingomonadales > Sphingomonadaceae > Novosphingobium. The sequence continues at coordinate 16,212 of CANEVG010000008.1, read as the reverse complement.
GCGAAGCGATACCGCGATGACGCATGACGCCATCGTCGCCGAGGGGAGTTATTACACCATTCCGTTTCAGGCGATGGTGCCGCGCGCGCTTCCGAACCTGCTGTTCGCGGGCAGGTTGGTCTGTGCCGATCCGGCGGCGTTTGCCTCGGTTCGCGGCATGCCCCAATGCATGGCGATGGGCGAGGCGGTGGGCATCGCGGCGACGATGGCCCACACAAGGGGCCTTGCCGTTCAGGCGCTCGATCCGGCGGAGGTCGTCTCGGCGCTCGCCGCTCGCGGGGTGAGGGGCATCGGCGGCGAGGCGCTGGCCGATTACGCTCCGGCTTTGGAGCAAATGACACTGTGAAGCACCATCCCAAGGGCCTCTACTACCTTGCGTTCACCGAGATGTGGGAGCGCTTTTCTTTCTACGGGATGTCCGCGCTGCTGACGCTCTACATGGTCAAGGACCTGCTGCTGCCGGAGAATGCGGCCAAGGTCGTGGGGCTGTCGGCGCTGCGGAGCCTGATCGGCTTCAATGGCCCGCTCAGCAATGTGGCCTTCGCCGCGATCGTCTATGGCTGGTATGCGGGCCTCGTCTACTTTACGCCTATCATTGGCGGTTGGGTGGCCGATCGGGTGCTGGGGGCAAAGCGCACGGTGATGATCGGCGTGCTGCTGATGAGCGCGGGCCATCTCGCGATGTCGTTCTATTCGACGTTTTTGCTCGCCCTTTTGCTCCTCATTCTGGGTTCGGGGTTTCTCAAGGGCAACATATCGGCGCAGGTCGGCACGCTCTATCCGCGCGAGGATGAATCGCTGCGATCACGCGGGTACACGATTTTTTCGACCGGGATCTGCATCGGCGCCGCCTGCGGGCCCGTAGTTACCGGGCTGGTCGCGGCCGTTTACGGCTGGCACGCGGGATTCGATGTTGCGGCCGTGCTAATGCTGCTCGCGCTTGTTGCCTATGGCCTTGGCCAGCGTCACTTGCCCGATGATCGGCCCCTCGCGCGCGAGCGGGAGAAGGCACCTCCCTTGACCGGGGCCGAGCGCAAGCGAGTGCTGGTTCTCCTTTTTGTCATCGCGCTGACCATTCCCGCCGAAATCGCCTACCCGATGGTGTGGAGCATCGGCATTCTCTGGGTCGACCAATATGTGAACCTCGCAACCCCGCTAGGCGAAGTTCCTTCGAGCTGGTTTTCTTCGATGGATTCGATCGGGTGCATTCTCGCTGCACCTGTGCTGGTGGCGTTCTGGGGCTGGCAGGCGCGGCGCGGCAGCGAGCCTGCAAGCGTGACCAAGCAGGGCATCGGGACTGGCATCGTCGGCTGCGCGGCGCTGCTGTTCGCTTATTCCAATCTGGGCATAACCACGCCCAACACGGTCGGTGCGGGCTGGGCGGTGGCGGGCTGGCTGATCATGGGCCTCGCGTGGATGTACTACTGGCCCACGACCCTTGCCATTGTCAGCAAGGCGGCCCCGCCGCGCGTTGCTTCCACCTTGATGGGCGTCGCGTTTCTCTCGCCGTTCGTCGCCCATGTCATGGCCGGATGGGTCGGCAGCTATTTCGACCAGATGAGCCCCTCGACATTCTGGGCGATGGATGCGGCCATTGCCTTTGCCGGTGCCGCGCTAATCCTGCTGCTGAGGGGGCCACTGCAGCGGGGGCTTGAGGGCGAAGTGGCCTAAGCGGTGAACACTAAGCGGGCTGGCGCATCAGCCGCGTGGCAAATACCACCACCATGCTCGCGCCCACCAGCGGGAACAGGATCGCCAGCCCAGTCAGCAGCGCCTTGATCGCACCTGGCAGGCGCTCGCCGTGGCGCGGTTCGGGCGCGCCCAGTTTGCCCTTGGGGCGACGCTTCCACCACAGAGTGAGGCCCGCCACGGTGGAGCCGGCCAGCACCAGGCAGATCGCAAGATTGGCGAGTTGGTTGATGAGGCCATATTCTCGTCCCATGTGCGTCATCACGCCCCATTCCACTGCCTTGGCTACCGGGCTGTAGTCTGGCCAGCCGACATTGCCGAGGATCCGCCCGGTGCCGGGATCGAGATAGACCGTGCGCTGGCCCTCGGCCTTGTGAGGCACATAGGACAGGATGAACACATCCCCCGCTGCGCGCGGATAGATGATCCGCACCCCGCCGCCCCAGCGCGGCATATCGAGCATGGACAACAGCCGTTCGATATCGGCAATGCCCGCCCCGATACCTGCGCCCATAGCACCGCTTCCGGCTGGCAAAGGGCTGTGCTGGATCGCCCAGGGCAGTTTCGGATCGGCCGCTTGGGTTCTGTGCACCGCATGCGGGTCTGGCGTGGCAGCCCCATCGGCCTTTGGCGGTGCCTTGAAATTGGGGCCGATGGCCACGAACGGGACGACCTCGCCAATCTTGGCAAATTGCGGCCCCCAAAACGCGGACCAGGGCAGGCCCGTCAGCACCAGCAGGATCACGAACACGGCGTTGAAGATGGCCGGAATGCTGTGCAGATCGCGCCAGAACCGGCGACCGCTGTTGGAAAGGCGCGGCACGATCACGCCTTTGGCTTTCCATCTGCGCGGCCACCATAGCCAGATGCCGGTCGCCATCATCACCAGGGTCCAGCAGGCCACCAGTTCGACAATGTAGCTGCCAATCTGGCCGCCAAGCAGGGTGCCGTGCATCCGGCGTACCACGGCCATGGGCTGAACGGACGGATCCTGGGCGCCCGTGATCGTGCCCCGATAGGGATCGAGAAAGACATCCGCAGTGCGCCCCGCGCGGGTCTGTATGGTCCAGATCGAGGCTTCCTGCGGGCCGCGCGGCAGGCGCACACGCCGGATCTCGCCGCCCGGGTAGGCGCTTTTGATCAGTGCCTCTTGCCGGGCGAGCGGAAGAGCGATGGTGCCTGCCGCAACCGTCTGGCTTTCCCGGTTCCACCAGCTTTCGAACTCGAGGTCGAACAGATAGACCGCCCCGCTGAGGGTCAGCAGTATGAGGAACGGCGCGGTCCACAGCGCCGCCAGAAAATGCCAGCGCCACACGGCGCGGTAGCCGTGGTGGGGTGCGCTTTCCTGCGCTTCGGTTGCGGCAGATGCCATGGTTCTTCTCCCCTCAGAAGCCGAGGTTGAACCGCACGCTGAACATGCGCGGATCGCCTGGATAGACCGCAAAAGCATTGCCCGATGCGGTGAAAAAGCGCGTATCGAACAGGTTGCTGAGCGTCGCGTCGATCCGCACCGGCTTCAGATCGAGACCCAGTCCGATGTTTGCGAGCGTATAGGCGGGCACCAGCACATCGCTCCCGTCCGTCAGCGCGCGGTTGGTGATGTGGTTCAGCCCGCCGCGAAGGGTAACCGGTGTTCCGGGGATGGCCACCTCGGTGCGCGCAGTGAAGCTGTGTTTCGCCAGATCGCCGATGCGCTTGCCCGCGATGCCATCGTTGCTGCGCGTGACCTTGCCATCCAGCAGGGCATAGCCCGCGCTGAGCTGCCACCAGCGCGTGACATTCCATTCGCTTTCAGCCTCGATGCCGCGCACCCGCTGCTCCCCGGCATTGATGCTGAAATCGGGATCGAGGGGATCGGCGGTGACGGCATCGACGCGCTTGATCTGGAACAGCGAGACGCTGCCGCGTAAGGCGCTGGAACGATAGCGAAGGCCAAATTCGGCCTGGTTCGATCGCTCTGGCTTCAGCGCCGCACCGGTGCGGGTGCGCGCCGCTGCGGTGCTTTCGACATCGAACCCGGTGTTGTAACCGGCATAGGCCGAAAGGCCGCCGACCATCTGGTAGGTCGAGCCGACCTGCCAGATGGTCGTGCTCGTTCGGGCCTGATTGGCCACCGCGCCGCGCCACGTGCCGTCCGATGCGTCGATCCAGCTGTGCCGCACTGCGCCGATCAGGTTCCAGCGCGGGGTCAGATCGATCTGGTCCTGCGCATAAACGGCGTGCCCGTCGATGTTGTAGAAGCTGTCGAAGGCAAAGGTGCTGGCCGGAGCCGTGCCGCTGTACCGGTAAGCTGGGGCAAGCACGTCAACCGCGCTTACGTTGGTCAGGTTGCTCTGGGTGAAGCGGCCGCGCTCGCGGTCGTACTCGTAGCCCAACAGCAGCGTGTGGGTGATCGGGCCAGTGGCGAGGCTGCCTGCCAGATCAAGTTGCGCGATCGTATAGCTGTCATCCTCGCGCCCGATGCGGCCATTGCGGCTTATGGTGGTGAGGTTCGCCTGCGGCGCGCGCAGCCGGATCTGCAGGAAGCCGGTGTTGAATTCCTGATACTGGATGCGCGGCGTGATTGTCCAGGTGTCCGCAAGCTTCACCGAGACCCAGGCCTGGACCATCGGCCCATCGGCATTGAGCGTGTCGGCAGCCGGCTCGCCCAGATAGAGCTTGCGGCTGAGCATCCGGACGCCATTGCCTTGCACCGTGCCGACGACCGGCAGGCCGGGATTGCGCCGGGTATCCCGCTCGACATACTCGGCCACAAGATGTGCGGTCACCGCATCGGAGGGCGCGTAGAGCAGGTTGAGCGCGATGTTCTTGCGGTTCAGATCCTGAAAATCGACGAAAGTGCCTGAGCGTTCTATTTCGCCGGTGATCCGCACCGCGAGGCCGGGGGCGAGGCCCGTGTTCATGTCGATCGTCAGCATCTTTTGGTCAAATTGCCCGGTCGTGATCGCGACAGAAGCGAACGTCGTCTCCTGCGGCTGCTTGGTCACGACGCTGACACTGCCGCCCACCGCCGATTGCCCATAAAGCACACCCGACGGGCCTTTCAGCACTTCTGCCCGCTCGATATTCGAAAGGGCCGAGGCATCGACATCCTCGAAATAGCGCTGGCGGATGCCGTTGCGCATCTGGTCGGCCAGAAAGCCTCGGATCCTGAGGCTGAACGACTGGTAGGGGCCGACGCGCGAGAAGCCCGGATTGGCGCTGGGCACGCTGCGCAAGATATCGCCGACCGAACGCGCGCCCTGTTCGATGATTTCTTCGGCGGTCACGATCTGGACCGATTGCGGCACTTTGGCGATGGGAATGCCCGACTTCGTGCCGAACGTGCCGGAAAGCTTGGTGCCAGTGACGACGATATCGGGATTGATCGGAGTAATCTGGTCGGCGGCTTCTTCCGCGCGCGCCGGAGCGGCAAGCAAGAGGGTGGCGGCCAGGCCGATGGTTGAAGACTTCATGATGATTTCCTGAAAAATGAAACGGGGAGCGTCAGCCGACCAAGGCTTTGAGCTTGGCCAGCGCGCTGGGATCGGGTTCGTCGTGGCTGATGAGGTCGGCGAAGCGGCCTGCGCCATCCATCAGCAGAACGGCGGTGCTGTGATCGACGGTGTAGTCACCGTCCGGCTGCGGCACTTTGGCGGCATAGACGCCGTAGGCCTTCTTGACCGGGGCCAGCTGTTCCTCGCTGCCCGTCAGGCCGATGATCGGCGTGCCGAACAGCTTGACGTATTCGCCCACGGCCGCAGGCTGGTCGTGCCCGGGATCAACCGAGACGAACAGGATCGCGAACTTGCTGCCATCCGCGCCCAGCTTGCCGCGCAGCCGCGCAAGGCGCGAAAGCGTGGTGGGGCAGACATCGGGGCAGCGGGTGAAGCCGAAATAGACGGCGAAAGGCTTGCCGCCCACGTCCTTGAGCGTGAACGGCTTGCCATCGGGCGCGGTGAGCGTGAACGGACCACCGATCCCGCCGGCAGCTGCCGTGTTGGCCGCCGTGTCTGGCGCTGTCGGCGAGCCGCGCGGGGTGAGCGCGATGGCGAGGCCGATGGCGAACGCCAGCGCGAGGCCAAGCGCCCACTTCCAGCGGGGGGCGAGGCCCTCAGTGCCCGGCATGGCTGTGGTCCAAGGCGGGCGCTGCAGCCGGGCCGGTTGAGCTTATCGGTTCGACTGCAAATTCGACCTTCACTTTGCCAGCGCGCGTGAACGTGAGCGTTGCCGGTATCTTCGCGCCCAGCTTGAGCGGCGCCTTGAGGCCGATGAACATCACGTGGAAGCCGCCGGGCTTGAGCTCGAGTTTGCCATGCGCTTGCACGGGAAGGCCGCCTGTCACATGACGCATGCGCATCACGCCGCCGTCCATGGACATGCTGTGCAGTTGCACTTCGGCGGCGGCGGGGCTGGTCACGGAAACGAGCCGGTCTTCCTTGTCACTCGCATTGGCGGCGACCAGGAACCCGCCACCCACGGTCTGTCCGGGGGCAGTCTGGCGCGACCAGGGGTGCGCGATGGAAATCGCCCCAGCCTTGTAGCCATGCGCAAGCAGGGCGGAGGGAGGGAAAGCGGCGACGAGCGAAAGGATGGCCGCGCGGGTCAGCAGGCGGCGTCCGAGGTGAAGCCGTTCGGATGAACGGCGCAGGGTCTGGAACATGGGAAATGCACTCCGGCCTTAAGCGCCCGGAACAAGCGTCCGGGCGGGTCGGCCCGCAGCCATGCAGATCAAGTTACATGCTGGGAGCCAACGGGTTCTGACGGGCGGCCTCCACGGTTGGCAGGCCTGAGGTCTGGCTTTAGGCCGGACCCGGTTGCGTCAGGCGCGGGCGGGTGGGCCGCGCAGGGGCGGGCGCAGGTGCGTGGTGCGACGCGGCGCGGGCTGGGCGAGCGCGGCAAAGCCGGTGGCCAGAATGAACAGCAGCGCGAGCGCAAGCTGGATCGGATCGGCTCCGCCAAGGCTGGCGAAAGCGAGCGCGCCGAACGCGCACTGGTCATCGGCCTTGCTGTGCTTTCCGGCCGGTTCACCCTTCATCGGAATCGCGATGTCGCGCGACTTGGCAGAGGCCGCAGCGGCAGAAAGCTGCGTGTCGTCGCAGATGCGGATTGTCAGCACTTTTGGCTCGGTGCCGATCATAGTGCCCGCGGGCACGATCGCCCTCATCGCCAGCGCCAGTGCGAGCACGGCAAACGCCAGGGCGTGGTAGCGAAGTAGGAAGGTGCGCAGGGTTCCCATGATGGGCGGGCGGTTACGCCGATGGCTCTGGATTGTCATCCAGTTTTTAGGGTTCGCTCCGGACGGGTTCAGCCTTTGGCCGCAATCACCCCGTATAGGTCGTGCGCATCGGCATCCTCCACCAGCACATCGGCAAAGTCGCCCACCTTCAGATCGGTTGGCACGTTGCGCAGATAGACCGCGCCGTCGATCTCGGGTGCATCGGCCTCGGAGCGCCCCGTCGCGCCCACGTCGCCGTCCTCGTCGGGCTCGCCCACTTCGTCCACGATCACACGCACCGTGCGGCCCACTTTGGCGGCGAGCTTGGCCGCGCTGATGCTTTCCGTCTTCTCCATGATCCGGGCGTAGCGTTCTTCCTTCACCGCTTCGGGCACCGGATCGGGCAGGGCATTGGCCGCCGCGCCCGCCACCGGCTCGAACCGGAACGCGCCGACACGGTCGAGCTGCGCTTCATCGAGCCAGTCGAGCAGATACTGGAAGTCCGCCTCGGTCTCGCCCGGAAAGCCGACCACGAAGCTTGATCGCACGGCGATCTCGGGGCAAACTTCGCGCCAGGCCTTTAGGCGTTCGAGCACTTTGGCCTCGTTCGCCGGGCGCTTCATGCGCTTGAGCACGCTGGGGCTGGCGTGCTGGAAGGGGATGTCGAGGTAAGGTGTCAGCAGCCCCTCGGCCATCAGCGGGATCACTGCGTCGACATGGGGGTAGGGGTAGACGTAGTGCAATCGCACCCACGGGATGTCGCCATCCGGCGTGCGAAACTGGCCAAGCTCGCGGGCAAGATCGGTCATGTGCGTGCGCACCGGATGGCCCTTCCAGCTGCGCTCCTCGTGCCGCACATCGACGCCGTATGCCGAAGTATCCTGGCTGATCACCAGCAGCTCGCGCGTGCCCGCTGCGACCAGCTTTTCCGCCTCGCGCAGCACTGCGTCGATCCGGCGGCTGGCCAATTTGCCGCGCAGATCCGGGATGATGCAGAACGCACAGGCGTGGTTGCAGCCTTCGGAAATCTTGAGATAGCTGTAGTGGCGCGGAGTGAGCTTTACGTCACCCGGATCGGCTTGCGGAATAAGGTCTACATACGGCCCCATCGAAGGCGGCGCGGCTTCGTGCACCGCTTCCACCACCGCCTCGTACTGGTGCGCGCCCGTCACCGCGAGCACGCTGGGAAAGCGCGCGCGGATCAGGTCGGCCTCGCTCCCCATGCATCCGGTCACGATCACGCGGCCGTTCTCGGCGATGGCTTCACCGATCGCGGCTAGGCTTTCTTCCTTGGCCGAATCGAGGAAGCCACAGGTGTTGACGAGCACGACGTCTGCCCCGGCGTAGTCTGCGCTCATCGCATAGCCATCGGCGCGCAGCCGGGTGAGGATACGTTCGCTGTCGACCAGCGCCTTGGGGCAGCCAAGGCTGACCATGCCGACACGCGGCGCTTCGGGTAGGATGAGAGGTGGAGTGGAAGCCATGGGCCGGGCGCTTACGCGAATTTTTGCGCCGCGTCACGGTTCCTGCTGGTATTGTATCCAACCTGCCTCCATTCACACGCATCCTGAGCGGGCCTCGAGTTGGTCAAGTGGTGGGTAGGAGAGAGACGCGCGATGGGTCCTGTAAACTGGTTGGCGGTGATCCTTGCGGTCGTGGCGGCGCTGCTCTGGGCGGCGGTGTGGTATGGCCCGATGTTCGGCCATGTGCGGCGCGCGATGCTGGCGCCGGGCAAGATGGCGCTCACCGCGGGGCTGCTGTTCCTGACTTCAGCGATGATGGGCCATATGTTCGCGCGCGTGGGCCTCGCAACGCTTGGCGAGAAGCCGTGGCTCTATTTCATGATGTCGGCCGGACTGGCGCTCGCCTTCGTCATCCCCGCGCTGCTGATCAGCTACACCCAGCAGCGCGTTTCCGCCCGGTTGGCGATGATCGACGCGGGCTTCTGGCTGACGACCTATCTGGCAATGGGGCTGACGTTCTACCTGCTCAAAGCCTGACGGGCAGATAAAGCGCGGGATTGCGCGGGCTATTGTCCCGCCGCAATTCGAAGTGCAGCGAAGGTCGTTTCGCTTCGCCGCTCTTGCCGATTTTCGCGATAACCTGCTGCTTGGTGACCGACTGCCCCACCTTCACGCGCATCTGGCCAAGATAGGCATAGGCGGTGACCCAGCCGCTGCCATGGTCGATCAGGATGAGCTGGCCGAAGCGCTCCGGTTCGGTCGCAGCGAACATCACCTTGCCTGCCGCCGCCGCATGGACGGTCATTCCGGTAAAGGCGGCGAGATCGATGCCGTTGTTGGGCAGGCCTTTGACAGGCGCGCCAAACCGGCTGATCACGGCGCCCGGGGCGGGCCAGAGCAGCCGAGGTGCGCCGGTTTCACGCTTGGTGGGGGCCGGTTTCGCTGCTGGAGCCGAAGGTGGCGGGGTAGCCCGGCGCGGCGGCAGGCTGGCCGGATCGGGCCGTTTCAGCACTTGCCCCTCGCGCAGGATGTAGGGCGCCTTCATGCGGTTGACCGCGGCCAGCGCTTCGACGCTTACGCCCATGCGCTGCGCGATCACGCTCATGCGGTCGCCTGCGCGCACGGTGTAGGTCCACGCGGCGCCAGAACGTTCGGGGGGGCTTTCGAGAAGGTTTTCCGGTTGCCCCTGCGCGGCGAGGCTGCCTGGCAGGAGCAGCAGCGCCGTAGCTGCGAGCCTGGCCGTGCCGCCTTTTGGCATCACCCCAGCGGAGCCAAGCGGGTCACGCCGGCCATGTAGGGTTTCAGTACCTCCGGCACGTCCACAGTGCCGTCGCCCTGCTGGTAGTTTTCCAGAACCGCGACGAGCGTGCGGCCCACGGCGAGGCCCGAACCGTTGAGCGTGTGAACGAATTCGGTGCCTGCTTTCTTGCCATCTAGGCCTTCCGGCCGGTAGCGCGCATTCATCCGCCGCGCCTGGAAATCGCCACAGTTGGAGCATGAGGAGATTTCGCGGTAGGCGCCCTGACCGGGGAGCCAGACTTCCAGATCATAAGTCTTGCGGGCGGTGAAGCCCATGTCGCCCGAGCAGAGCAGCATCTTGCGGTAAGGGAGACCCAGCGCCTGCAGTATCGATTCCGCCGCTTCGGTCATGCGCTCGTGCTCGGCGTCCGAGTCCTCGGGCCGCGTGATCGAGACGAGCTCGACCTTCTCGAACTGGTGCTGGCGGATGAACCCGCGCGTATCGCGCCCCGCCGCGCCCGCTTCGGAGCGGAAGCAGGGGGTGAGCGCCGTCATGCGCAAGGGGAGCGCGCTGTCGGGCAGGATCTGGCCTTGCACCGCATTGGTGAGGCTGACTTCGGCGGTGGGGATCAGCCAGCGCCCGTCGGTGGTCTTGAACAAGTCCTCGGCAAACTTGGGCAACTGGCCGGTGCCGAACACGGCCTCGTCCTTCACCAAGAGCGGCGGATTGCATTCGGTATAGCCGTTCTCGTCCGTCTGCCGATCCAGCATGAACTGCGCGAGCGCGCGGTGGAGGCGCGCCATCGGCCCGCGCAGGAACGTGAAGCGAGCGCCTGCAATGAGCGCGCCAGTCTCGAAATCGAGGCCAAGCGGCGGGCCGAGATCGGCGTGCTCGATCGGCTGGAAAGCGAAGCTGCGCGGTGTGCCCCAGCGGCTTACTTCGACATTGCCCGCCTCATCCTCGCCCGGCGGAACGTCGTCGGCGGGCAGGTTGGGGTGGGCGGCGAGCGCAGCGTTGAGCTCTGCGGTGAGGCGGCGCTCGTCTTCTTCCAGCGCGGGTAGCGCGGTTTTCAGCTCGGCGACTTCGGCTTTGAGCGCATCCGCCGTTGCCGCATCACCCTTGCCCATGGCCGCGCCGATGGCTTTGGAGGCCTCGTTGCGCCGGGCCTGCGCTTCCTGCATCCGCGTGGCCGTATCTCGCCGCGCGGTGTCTAGCGAGAGGATTGCCGCTGATTGCGGGGCGACCCCGCGGCGGGCGAGGGCGGTGTCGAACCCTTGCGGGTTCTCGCGGATCAGGCGGATATCGTGCATGCCCCGCGCTATGCCGCTTGGCAGCGCGCGGGGCAAGTTTGATCCGAACCTGCGGTTCGGATGAGGCAGCACCAGCCCGCTCCCCCGCCCGGCCACACGTTCAGGGTACTCTCGTGGGCGGCCGAGTGGGGGAGCAGGCCGGTACCGGGCCGAAGCGCGCTTTCTCGCGCGCTTCGCAAACGAACCTTCAGGTGTGCAGACCAAGCACGCTGTAGAGCGGGCAGACGCCGACATAGGCTGTTGCCATGGGGATCAGGGCGATCAACGCAAAGGCCGGGTGGCCTACGAGCAGGCTGGACACGATGATCATTGCGGCCAGCGCGAGCCGGATGACGCGGTCGGCATCGCCGATGTTGGGCTTAAACATGGGAATGGGTCTCCACTTGGGGTTGCCGTGGAGGCACTTTGCCGCGGCACGGGGCCGCGCGCATTGATGTGGATCAAAGCTAGATCGGCCGGTACTGCGAGTGCCCGGTCTGCAGAATTTCGAGCATCGGCAGCGGGAAGGCGGCGTTCGGATCGTACACTGGCTGATCGGGCAGGGGGTGCGACCAATCGAGCACGTAGTCGCGCCGGGAAATGCGCCACTCCGCGCCGCGCTTCTCGAATGCATCGAGATAACGCCCGCCATAGAGCGCGCCGGCATAGCCCCCCTGCTCAGTCAGGCGGATGCCGGCAGCCATGCCATAGGTTTCGGCTTCGGCATGGGCCTCATCGACAAGACGGATCGCCGGGGGATTGAGGAAGTGCCATCGCCGCGCGCTCTGCCGCTCGACCGCCATCACCACGGGCATGAAATCGGCCGCGGTGCCCTTGAAGAAGCCGTAATCAATCGCAGCATCGGGCCAATAGCAGGTAGCTTGCCCCGCATCATCGAGCCAATCGAGCGTGCGCGAATAGCGCGCCAGCACGTCGATGATCGCGTCTTTGGCGAGCAGTTCTTCCAATGAGATTGCCGCGCTCATGCCCGGCCGCTCCACCATGCGGGGATGGTGAGGGGGAAGCGTTCCTGCGCGGTGACAAGATCGGCGTCGGCATCAGCGGGCAGCGCCGGGTCGAGTGTCTGCGGAAGTCCGCCGCCAGCGCCTTTCACCGGATCGAGATATTCCAGCCTGATGCCTTCCAGCACCGACGCGAAATCATGGCCTTCATGGTGCGGCGACATCTGGTGGCGATAGAAGGCGCATTTGTCGTCGAACGAAAGCAGGCAGTAATAGAGGTTCGGCTCCTCGCCCTTCCAGTATTCATAGCGTTTGACGCCGGTCTCGGTGCCCCAGGTCTGCGCGTTCATGTCAGCGATGATCGTTTCCCAGTGCGGCTCGGTGCCGGGCTTGATGCGGATATGTGCGAGCAGGGTCGTCATGCTTTGGTCTCCCGTTCAAATGTGCAGTGGAGCGCGAGTGTGCCGAGCATGATGCCCGGCTGGTGGAGGAAGGTGTTGCCGGGGGCGTAGTCCAGCGCGGCGAGCCGGTCGCAGAGGCGGTTCCACGCGATAGTCTGTTCGAGGCGCGAGAGGCCGGTGCCCGGGCAGACGCGCGGGCCAGCCGAGAACGCGAGGTGGCGGGTGACGGCGGCGCGGTCAAGCTTCAGTTCCAGCGGGTCCGCAAACTCCTCCGGATCGATATTGGCCGCGCCCCAGCGGAGGTGTAGCGTCGATCCGGCGGGGATAGTCACGCCCTGAAACACCTCGTCCTGCGAGGTAATCCGGGTCGAGAGCCCTTGCGTGGGCGAGCGCAAGCGCATGCCTTCCTCGATGAACGCGCGGATCAGGCTGCGATCGGCCTTGATCTTGCCGAACAGGCCGGGCCGTTCGATCATAAGCTGGGCCTGCTCTACCAGCGCATACTGCGTCGTTTCCAGCCCGCCGATCACCATGGCGTAAACGATGCCGTCGATTTCCTCGTCGGTCAGCTTGCGGTCCAGCGCATCATAATGGACCTGTGTGAGGTAGCTGATCATGTCCTCGCCCGGATTGGCGCGGCGGCGGCGGACGTGGGTCCCGACGTAGTCCGAAAAGCCCGCGAGCAGCCGGAACTTCTCGGCGGTCTGCTCTGGCGTCAGCACGTTGTTGTGCCCGCAGCCATGGACGTAGGACATGACTTGCGCATTGCCCCAGATCTCGAGGTCTTTCACGTCCTCGAGCGGAAAACCCAGCACGCTCGCCATTGTGCGCTGGGGCAGGGGGCGCGCGAAATCGGTGACGAAATCAAAGCTCTCGCCCCCATCATCTTTGGCAATCCACTGGTCGATCAGCGCATCGACATGGGCGGTGATCATCGCCTCGTGCCGCTTGGCGCCGGGGCCGACCCAGGGATCGGTCAATTGCTGGCGGTGCGCGCGCCACAGGTCGGGGTTAGGGCGCAGCGAGGCGATGGATTTTACCATGGCATCGATATCGGGCATGGCGCGCACCGCGGCCGGATCTGCCGCGCGGGCCGCCAGCAGCAGCGAGAGCGTCGGGGGATACCGGTCCCAATCGCGCACCACGCGTGCGATATCGGCGTATTTGGTCAGGACGAAGGCATCGCGGTCCGGCGTCAGGCCTTCGCCAGGCAGGCGCAGCACGGGCGCCTCGGCATGGAGAATGGCATAGGCCTCGTACCAATGCTCGGCCGCGCCGGGCGCAAACAGGTCGACATCCGCAAGGCGGTGCGGGCAGGGCATTGCGCTCAACTCGTGGTTCGTTTGCCGCATGGCCTCTCCCCGGCTCTATTCAATTCGTGAGTTGCTGGCAGCGTGATTGTGACGGACTCTCTAGGCCCCTGCCATGCTCACTTTTGGCAGCCCCTCATCCATGGGAGACCGCGCCATGACCCGCGTCGCCAAGCTTGCCCCCACCGATTGGGATCCGCGCCTGCGCGCGGCGATGAAGCCCGAAGACCGCAGCGAGATCGAGCAGGGCATGATCCGCTTCCTCGCCCATTGTCCCGATCAGGTTCTGGGGATGATGCAGTTTGCCGGCGCGCTGAAGGTGCACAGGCAGCTGCCGGAAAAGTTGGTGGAGCTGGTTCGCCTGCGCGTGGCGTTCTTCAACCAGTGCCGCAGCTGTATGGCGATCCGCTATACCGACGCGCTGGAAGACGGCGTGACCGAGGATCTTGTCTGCTCGTTGGAGCGCCCGCAGGAGGCCGAGAACCTGACACCCGCCGAGAAGGCCGCGATCCGCTTCGGCGAGGCCATGGCGACCGACCATCTGCGCATCGACGAGGCGATGTATGCGGGGCTGCGGGAGCACTTCTCCGAAGCGGAGATCGTCGAGCTGGGTATGACCTGTGCCTTCTTCGTCGGTTTCGGGCGGCTCGCGGCGACCTTGCATATGGTCGAGGAACTGCCCGATGCGTTCCGCCGCGAAGGCGTGGTCGCGCCGTGGGGTGAGGAACGGGTGGTGGTACGATGAGCGACGCCAGAACGGACGAGCGCGAGGAACTTGGCGTCAACCTGTTCGACCCGGCGGTGCAGCAGTGCCCCTACGACGCTTACCGGATGCTGCGCGATCAGGCTCCGGCCTATCGCCAGCCGGGCACCAACATGTATGTGGTCACGCGCTACGAGGACGTGCGGCGCGTCCTGCTCGATCCGGATACCTTCCCCAGCAGCCCCAAGTCCATCGGACTGCAGTCGCTCTCTGCCAATGTCGAGCGGCAGAAGAAGGTCGTCGCGCGGTTCAAGGAGCGCGGCTGGCTGCCCGAACCCACGCTGAGTGGGCGCGACGATCCCAATCACAAGCAGATGCGCGCCATGTTCAATGAGGCGTTCAAGCCCAGCCGGATCAAGCAGATCGATCCACTGGTGGAGAACCTCGCCTATGAGCTGATCGACGGCTTCGTGGCCGATGGGCGCTGCGAATGGGTCAGCCAGTTCTGCGTGCCGCTGCCGCTCTACATCATTGGCGAGCAGATGGGCGCAAAGCGCGAGGACATGTGGAAGATCAAGCGCTGGACCGATGCATTTTTCCGGCGCATCTCGATGATGCTGCCCGAGGAAGACGAGATCGAGATGGTCGACCGGGAGATCGAGGCGCAGCACTACTTCCAGCCGATCTTCGAGCGACTGCGGGCCAATCCGGACGATTCGCTGATCAGCGTGCTGGTCAACACCGTGATCGAAGGCTGGGGCCGCCCGCTGAGCGATAACGAGCTGCATGCCGAGATGATGGCCGATACCTTCGTCGGCGGCAGCGAGACGACGACCAACGCCCTCGCGGCGGGGATGAAGCTGCTGATCGAGAACAAGGACGTGTGGGCCAAGCTGAGGTCCGATCCAGAGCGCTACATGAAGACCTTCGTGGAGGAGGTCGTGCGGCTCGAATCCCCGGTGCAGAGCCTGATGCGGTTTTGCGCGAGTGACACCGAGCTGGAGGGCACGGTGATCCCCAAGGGCGCGCTGGTCAACGTGCGCTTTGCTGCTGCCAATCGCGATGAGCGGGTGTTCGAATGCCCGGAGAAGCTCGATCTTGATCGGCCCAAGGCAGGGTCGCACATGGGCTTTGGTTCGGGCACGCACCACTGCCTCGGTGCGCCGCTCGCCCGGCGCGAGCTGACTTGGGGCTTTCAGGCGGTGGTCGACCGGTTCGAGGACATGCACTTCGCGCCCGGGGTGAACGACTTTGCCGTCCACCCGCACTTTCTGCTGCGCAGCCTGAAAGCGCTGCACATCGAATTCGAACCGAAGCAGGGCTAAGACAGCGGGCGGGCCGTCACTCCGGCCCGCCGCACCCTGCTCTACTTCAGAACTTCATTGTGCCGGACAGCGAGAAGAACCGGCCCACGTTGTAGCTGTTGAAGTCCAGCCGCCGCTCGCCGGCGCGCTGGAATTCGATATGCCGCCGCCCAGTAATGTTGCGGGCTTCGAACTTCAGTTCCAGCTCGCGTTTGAACAGCTTGACGCCCTCGCGCACCACGAAGTCGATGCGGACACCGGGGCTTTCGTAAATGTCGGGCTGCGGGGGCGAGCCGAACACGCCGCGGCTGACCACGCGGTCGCTGGCGTAGTTGATCAGCAGTGTCTGCTGCGAAAGCCGGTCTTCATGATCAAAGCCGAGCTCGAGGTTGGCGATGTGATCGGACTGCCCGGTCAGCTGAGCCCCGTTGCGGAAGTAGTCTGTCGCGTTGCTGGAGAACGCGCCGAACACGGTGGTCCTGTCGCCCGCGCCAACCTTGAGCTTCGATTTGGTGAAAGTGTAGTTTCCGATCACCAGGAACCGGCGCGCGGCGAACAGGCCGCTATCGGCGAGCTTGAAGTTCTTTTGCAGATCAAGCTCCAGGCCATAGAGCGTCGCGGAGGGCGCGTTGGCGTAGGATGTCGTGAAGGAGG
>CANEVG010000007.1 GCA_947442095.1 Sphingomonadaceae bacterium | reverse complement strand
GCTGTTGGAGCTGGACGAGAAGCGCCCGGGGCAGTGGCAGCAATCGATGGAGATCACGGTCGAGATCGAGGGCGAGCCCAAGCCCGCACTGATGTGCGAGTGGATTACCCAGTTCTTCGTGTGAATTGAAGAGGTAAAGCACTTCCTCCCCTCCCCCGCGCGGGGGAGGCTGGCTGGGGGTGACCGGAGCTTGCAGGCGAGGGGGGATACCCCTCCCCAGCGGGGGAGGGGAGCAGCGCCGGACGGATGCCGCTGTTACGCCACCACGCTGAGTTTGCGGGCCATGCTGTGGCTCCTGACCCAGCCTTCGACCACCGGGGCGATAGAAGTCCGCCAGCGTGAGCCGTTGAAGATACCGTAGTGCCCAACCTCCGGCGCGAGGTGATACTTCTTGAGCTTTTCGGGCAGATTGGGCGTGACCTTGAGCGCGGCCTTGGTCTGGCCGATGCCGGAAATGTCATCGCGCTCGCCCTCGATGCACAGGATTGCGGTGTCCTTGATCGCGGCGAGATCGACCAGAATGCCGCGGTGGACCAACTCGCCCTTGGGCAGGGCATGGGTCTGGAACACGACATCGACGGTCTGGAGATAGAATTCGGCAGTCATGTCGCAAACCGCGCGGTATTCGTCGTAGAACGCCTTGGCCGCGTCGGCGCTCTCTCCGTCACCCTGGATGAGGTGCTTGTAAAGGCCGTAGTGGCTCATCATGTGGCTGCCAAGGTTCATCGACATGAAGCTCGCAAGCTGGACGAAGCCCGGATAGACCTGCCGCCCCGCACCCGGATAGTTGGCCGGCACGGTGGTGATCACGTTGTGCTTGAACCACACGTAAGGCTTGGTGATCGCATGATCGTTAACCGCAGTCGGGCTCTCGCGCGTGTCGATCGGCCCGCCCATCATGGTGAGCGTGACCGGGCGGCAGGGGTGATCCTTCACAGCCATGACCCCGGTGGCGGCAAGCGCGGGAACCGAGGGCTGGCACACCGCCATCATGTGTGCGCCCGGGCCGATGTGTTCCAGATAACCGATGATATAGTCGATATACTCGTCCAGATCGAAGCGCCCTTCGGCGAGCGGCACATACTTCGCGTCTGCCCAATCGGTGATGTAGATCACGCAGCGTTCCAGCATGCGCTCCACCGTGCCGCGCAGCAGCGTGGCGTAATGGCCGCTCATCGGGGCGACGATCAGGAGGCGCGGCGCATCGGCAGGCAGGCCTTCGTGCGTGAACTTCCGAAGATTGCCGAACGGCTGCTGGATTTCCACCGTCTCGTTCACCGCGTGCGGCGTGCCATCGACCTGAATGACCTTGAGCCCAAAGGTGGGCTTGCCGCGCGGCGCGGCGGCATGGGCAAACACTTCCAGCGCGGAGGCCATCATCTGGGTGCCGCCGAAACCGGCCCAGGGATTTTGCGGATTGCCGAGCATCTCCGCGGTCATCGACGCCATCGCGCTCCCTGCGTTCAGCAGCGAGCGCTGGATTTCATAGGCTTTGTAGAGCACTGCGAACACCTTTTGTTTGTTGCGGGGCCGTAGCCGGACCCGATTTTCCACAGTGTGCCGTGATTCTACATCTTGTGCAACGCACCATCGGCGAATCCGCGACAGGATTGCCCTGCTGCCCCCTTCCGGCACGTGCGCGCTTCGGCTAGGGCCGGCAGGATGGACGCCGTAACCCAGACCCGAGAGTTGACTCAGCCGGACCAGGCCCAGCCGATCGCGGCTCCTGATGCCGGGCGCACCCCGCGCACTCTCACACCGCTGCGCATGCTGCTGCGCGAGGGACTCTCTTATCCGGGGCAGCTTGCGATTGCGCTGGGCGCGCTGCTGACCACGTCGGCGGCAACGATCGCGGTTCCGGCCAGCTTCAAGCATATCATCGAGAAGGCCTTCGGCCCGGGCGCCAATGTCGAGACGATCAACAGCGCCTTCCGCTGGCTGCTGCTGGTCGTGGTGATCCTTGGGATTGGCACGGCGTTTCGGTTCTATTTCGTCTCGTGGCTGGGCGAGCGCGTGGTCGCAGATATCCGGCTCAAGGTGCAGGCCAACCTGCTGCGCATGCCGCCGAGCTTCTTTGAAATGAACAGCCCGAAGGAAATCTCCTCGCGCATGACCTCGGACACCGCGGTCATCGAGCAGGTTGTGGGCACCACCGTTTCGATCGCGCTGCGCAATTCGATCACGGCGCTGGGCGGGATGATCTATCTGTTCACGCTGGCCCCGGCGCTGACCGCAGGGCTGCTGGTGGGCATTCCCGTGGTGATAGGACCTATCGTTTATTTCGGCTCGCGCCTGCGCAAAGCCTCGCGTTCGAGCCAGGATAGTGTGGCCGATATCGGCGTGCAGATCAGCGAAGTGCTGGGCGCGATGAAAGTCGTGCAGGCTTTCGGACAGGAACCGCGCGAGGCGGCGCGCTTTGGCGAGGCGGTGGAGCATACCTTTGCGGCGGCCAAGCGTCGCATCATGATCCGCTCGGTCATGACCGCGATCGTCATCGTGCTGGTGTTCGGCGGCATCGCTTCGCTGATGTGGCAAGGCGCGATGGCCGTTGCCAATGGCTCGATCAGCGGGGGCACGATTGCCGCTTTCGTGTTGACCGGCGGTATCGTCGCGGGCGCAGTGGGCGCGCTGACCGAAGTCTATGGCGATCTGCTGCGCGGCGCAGGCGCGGCCGGGCGGCTCAACGAACTGCTGCTAGAACAGCCCGACATCACCGCGCCCGCGCGCCCCACGCGCCTGCCTCAGCCGCCGCGCGGCCAGATCGCGTTCCAGAACGTCTCGTTCCGCTATCCCAGTCGCCCAGAAGTGGCCGCGCTGGAAGACTTTTCGCTGGCCGTGGAGCCGGGCGAGACGGTCGCCATCGTTGGCCCGTCGGGTGCGGGCAAATCCACGCTGTTTCTGCTGGCCGAGCGCTTCTACGATCCGCATGCGGGCATGGTGCGGATCGACGGGGTACCGCTGCCGCAGGCCGACCCGGCCGAAGTACGCGCGCGCATGGCGCTGGTGCCGCAGGAAGGCGTGCTATTTGCCGCCACCGCGCGCGACAATCTGCGTTATGGCAACTGGAACGCAAGCGACGCCGCAATCTGGGACGCTGCAGAGGCCGCCAATGCCGCCAGCTTCCTGAAGGAACTGCCGCAAGGCCTCGACACGTTTCTGGGCGAGGACGGCGCGCGGCTTTCGGGCGGACAGCGCCAGCGCATCGCGATTGCCCGCGCGCTGCTGCGCAACGCGCCGATCCTGCTGCTCGATGAAGCGACCAGCGCGCTCGATGCGGAAAGCGAGCGACTGGTGCAGGATGCGCTCGACCGGCTGATGAAGTCTCGCACCACGCTGGTGATCGCACACCGGCTGGCCACAGTGCGCGCGGCTGACCGCATTATCGTAATGGAGCGCGGCCGGATCGTGGAACAAGGCACCCACACGGCCCTTTCAGCGCAGGACGGGCTCTATGCCCGCCTCGCGCGGCTGCAGTTCGATACCGCAGAGCCCTGAGCTTCTTCCCCACCCGTTGCCGGAAAGCCTCAGGGGCTGAACCTTCCGCCTTGCCCGCTGGACAAGCGCGCCGGGCGAATTAGTTTCATTATGGCAGAGTTCTAACGGTTGGATACCCGGTTCCCATGATCAAGCGAATCGCCGGCGGCCTTGCTGCCGTTTTCCTCCTCGCGCTGTCCGCTGCTCCGGCGCTGGCCGATGCGCCTGCAACGCCAACCGAGATTGATGGCTACCGGATCCAGTCCTTCGGCGGTTGGGGCTTCAACCCGGCAGAACTTGATCCTGCAGTGAAGCCGGGTGACGACTTTTTCGCCTATGTGAACGGCAAGTGGGAACGCGCCGAAGTGATCCCGCCGCAATACCCCTTCAGCGGCAGCGCACTCGGCGTGATCCTTGGGGCTGAGCAGGCGGTGAAGGCGATCGTGGCAGACCTTGCCGCCACCTCGCATGCGCCGGGCACCACTGGCCAGCGGATCGCGGACAGCTACCGGGCGTTCCTCGATACCGCAGCGATCAATGCAGCGGGGCTCGCCCCGGCGCAGCCCTATCTCGACCGGATCCGCGCCGCAAAGACCCGCGCAGACCTCGCGGCGCTGTTTGCCGCGCCGGGCTATCCTTCACCGATACCGTTTCAGGTGAGCATCGACCCCGACCGCCCCACGGCCAATGCGGTGTTCACCGGCATCGGCGGCCTCGGCTTGCCGGACCGGGACTATTACCTCACCGACAGCGAGCGCAACCGCGATCTGCAGACCAAGTACCGCGCCTATCTGGCATTCCTTCTGGGCAAGGGCAGCTATGCCGATCCGGCGGCGATGGCAGCCAAAGTCTATGAGTTCGAGCGCAAGATCGCGGTGGCGGACTGGGACAAGGCCGTCTCGCGTAATCCGCTGCTGACAACCAACCGCGTGAGGCGCGCCGATCTTGTCGCGCTGGGCGGCGCGTTTCCGGTCGCTCCGCTGCTTGAGGGCAGTGGCATCGACCAGGTGGACAGCGTAATCGTGACCGAAATCCCGCCGAGCGCAGAAAAAGTCGCCAAGCTGGGACTGACCCCGGAAGACCTCGCCAAGCTGGGCGGCGGTTTCCCGGCTCTGATCAAGCTGCTGGGCGAGGAAGACATTGCGGTGCTGCAGGCCTGGGCCGTTGCGCACTTCCTTTCGGACAACGCCTCGGTGCTGCCGAGCGACATCGACGCCGCGCGTTTCGATTTCTATGGCAAGGCGCTGCAGGGCAAGGAGCGTGATCGCCAGCGCTGGCAGCGCGCGCTGTCTTCGGTCCAGTCGCAGATGGGCGAGGCGATCGGGCAGGTCTATGTCGAGAGAAACTTCCCACCTGCCAGCAAGACGGCCATGATCAAGCTGGTAAGCAACTTGCGCGCGGCGCTGGCGGCAAACCTCAAGGACCTGGCATGGATGACCCCTGCGACGCGCAAGGCGGCGCAGGCAAAGCTCGACCAGTTCACGGTCAAGATCGGCTATCCGGACAAGTTCAAATCGTATGACGGGATGAACATCAAGCCGGGCCAGCCGCTGGCAAACGCCATCGAGGCCGGGCGCTGGCAGTGGCAAAACATGCTGGATGAGCTGAAGCAGCCAGTCGACAAGACCAAGTGGCTGATGACCCCGCAGACGGTGAACGCCTATTACATGCCGCCGGCCAACGAGATCGTGTTCCCGGCTGCCTTTCTGCAGCCGCCCTATTTCAACCCTGCCGCTGACGAGGCAGTGAACTACGGCGCAGTAGGCGCCACCATCGGGCACGAGATCGGCCATGGGTTCGACGATTCGGGCTCGCGCTATGACGGGACAGGTGCGCTCAAGGACTGGTGGACCGAGGCTGACCGCAAGACGTTCGACGCGCTGGGCGCAAAGCTTGCTGCTCAGTATGATGCCCAGTGCCCCTATGACGCGGGCAAGACATGCCATAGCGGCAAGCTGACGCTGGGGGAAAACATCGGCGACCTTGGCGGGCTTTCCATGGCATGGCAGGCGTACCAGCTCTCGCTGGGCGGCAGGCCCGCACCCGTCATAGATGGGCTGACCGGTGATCAACGCTTCTTCCTGTCCTATGCGCAGGCTTGGCGCTGGAAGTACCGCGAGGCATTTGCCCGGCAACTGCTCAAGACCGATCCGCACTCGCTTGCGATGGCGCGGGTCAACGCGGTCGTGCGCAACTTCGATCCCTGGTACAAGGCGTTCAAGGTGAAACGGGGCTACAAGCTCTACCTTGCGCCCAAGGACCGCGTGCGAATCTGGTGAGCCGGCCGAAGTTCAGGCCAATGCTTGACAGCGCGGGCCGTGGCGGCAAGGCGCGATAGCCATGGGCACCACCATAACCGCCATTCTGCTTGGCATCGTCGAAGGACTCACCGAGTTCCTGCCCGTCTCCTCGACCGGGCATCTGATCCTTGCGTCGGAGCTGTTCGGCTATGATGCGAAGACATGGGAAGTGTTCAACGTGGTGATCCAGCTGCCGGCGGTGATGGCGGTGGTGGTGCTCTATTGGCGCACTTTTGCCGATGTGGTGCTGGGCGCGCTCCGGGGATCACGCGAATCGCTGGCGTTCATCCGCAATGTGCTGGCAGCGTTCATTCCCGCCGCCATTGTCGGCGTCCTGTTCAAGTCGCGCATCGACGCGCTGCTCGAAAGCCCGGCCGTGGTCTGCTTCGCGCTGATCGCGGGGGGCTTCGTGATCCTCGCGGTGGAACGTCTGGTGCAGAACCAGACCTACCGGCCGGTGGCGGAGATGCCACTGGGCCAAGCGATCAAGATCGGGATGATGCAGTGCATTTCGGTGATCCCGGGCGTCTCGCGTTCGGGCGCGACGATCATGGGCGCGCTCACATTGGGCGAGAACCGGCGCACGGCAGCGGAATTCAGCTTCTTCCTGGCGGTGCCGACAATGTTCGGCGCGACGGCGAAGCAATTGTGGGACCACAAGGAGGAGCTGGCGGCAGGCACCGGCCAAGTCGGTTTCACTGAAATCGCGATTGGTTCGGTGGTGTCGTTCATCGTCTCGCTGATCGTGATCAAGTTCTTCATCGGCTATGTCAGCAAGCGTGGATTCGCGCCGTTTGCGCTTTACCGCATCGTGATCGGAACAGTGGGTCTGGGCTGGCTGTTCTGGGTGTGAGCGAGGGTGGGCTGAACGTTTTCACGGAGTGCTGGGCATGGGCGAACTGAAGCGCAGGGACTACGAAGAGCTGCTGGAGCCGATGCAGCAAGAGCTTTCCGGCATGGCCGGCTGGGCCGGAGCAACCGGCGCGCGCATCCTCGTGATCTTCGAAGGCCGCGATACGGCAGGCAAGACCGGGGCGATCAACGCGATCTCGCAAAAGCTCAATCCCCGGCAGGTGCGCACCGTGGCGCTGGGGACGCCGACCAAGCGCGAGACTTCGCAGTGGTACTTCCAGCGCTACGTGGCAAACCTGCCCGCCGCAGGCGAGATCGTGCTGTTCGACCGCAGCTGGTACAACCGCGCGGGCGTCGAGAAAGTGATGGGTTTCTGCACCGAGGCGCAAGTGGCCGCGTTTCTGGAGGCCGTGCCGACCTTCGAGCGAATGTTGGTGGATGACGGCCTGCTGCTGTTCAAATACTGGCTGACCTGCGATCAGGACGAGCAGGAAAAGCGGCTGGCCGAACGGCGCGATGATCCGATGAAGCGCTGGAAGATCTCGCCCATCGATCTGGCGGCACGGGGCAAGTACCACGAATACACCGATGCACGCGAGGCGATGCTGGAGGCCAGCCACACAAGCCAAGCGCCGTGGACGCTGGTGGATTTCAACGACCAGCGCCTTGGCCGCCTGACGCTCGTGCGCGATTTCCTCGACCGGCTGAACGACAGCCGGGTCGATCTGCCCGCGCCGGATATGCCCGTGCTCGCCGACAAGCCGATGAAAGAGCATTTCAAGGCACTGAAACCGCTCCCGCCCTATCCGAAGGCTTGACTTTTACGCGATTCGCTCACAACGACCGGCCCCTGTCTGGCGGCGTGGCGACGCGCCGCCTCAACTATTTTTGCGCTCGCGCATGTTCAGGATAAAGCCATGGCCAAGCCGACTACCGTCAAGATCCGTCTGGTCTCAACCGCCGACACGGGCTTCTTCTATGTCACGAAGAAGAACCCGCGCAACACGACGGAGAAGATGGTCTTCCGCAAGTATGACCCGGTGGTGCGCAAGCATGTCGAGTTCAAGGAAGCCAAGATCAAGTAATCCGCAGCTGGCCGGGCATGCGGGCGTGTTTGCGCGCCGCCCGGATCTGCTCCACAAAGTGCGGGCGAAGTTCACGTTTGGTTCAACGCCGCGACTGCAAGGGACGGCGATGAACAGATTTCTGAAGCGTTCCGCCCGCCCCTCCTGCCTTGCCGCGCTCATCGCGCTGGCTGCGCCTGCTGCAAGCCTTCAGGCTGCACCGCCGCTCCCGGCACCTGCCCCGCAAGCCAACCCCCAGATCGAGCAGGCCGTTGCCGCCTTGCGCGCCATATCGTCGCTGCAGGCCGATTTCATCCAGACCGACCGCAACGGCCAGCGCGTGAGCGGGGTCATCACCCTCCAGCGCCCAGGCAAGATCCGCTTCCAGTATCAGAAGGGCGTGCCGCTGCTGATCGTCTCTGACGGTTCGGCGCTCACCATGATCGACTACGAAGTGCGGCAGGTGCAGCGCTGGCCGATCCGCAACAGCCCGCTGGGCGCGCTGCTTGATCCGAACAAGGACGTGGCGCGGTATGCCGCGCTGAACCGCACCGGGCACCCCGATGTGGTCAGCCTCGAAGTGCGCGATCCGCGCCATCCCGAATATGGCACGATCACCATGATCATGCTGCGCAAGGCGGGCGCGCCGGGCGGTCTGGAGCTCGACAGCTGGGTCGCGCTCGATTCGCAGAACAAGCGCACCACCGTGCGATTGTCGAACCAGCGCTATGGCATAGTGATTCCCGCCAACATGTTTCGCTGGAACGACCCCCGTACTGCTAATCGCAAGTAGGGGGCAATCCGGCGTGGCGGTGGTATCAGGCCGGGCCAAGCTGCGACAATTTGCGACCAACTTGAGCGTACCGTTCATCCGCCAGCAAGCGGCGAGGCCCTAGAAGGAAGGGGTCAAGACGGACCGGCCGGGAACGCCCCCCCCTGTTACCCCGGCCCACCAATCCCCCGCCTTGGCAAGCGTGACGAACGCACAAGGAACCCTCGCTCTAATGCCCCCGGAGCGAGGGTTTTTTGTTTCAGGCTTGCACGTTCCACCACGGGTGGCCGCGGACGGCTTGCCGCCTTCCTTCAACGTCCGTAAAGCCAGCGCATGGCCTCCCCCACCCTTTCTGTCGCAACTTGGAACATCAATTCGGTGCGGCTGCGCATCGATCAGGTGGAGCGGTTCCTGACCGAGCAAGCGCCCGACGTGCTTTGCTTGCAGGAGATCAAAACCGCCGAGGCGCTGTTCCCGCACGAGATGTTCGAGCGGCTGGGCTACACCCACCGCGCGGTGCACGGGCAGAAGGGCTATCACGGCGTCGCCACCGTCAGCCGCCTGCCGCTGCGCGAGGTGAGCCGCCACGACTGGCAGGCCAATGGCGAAGCGCGGCATGTGGGCGTCGAAGTGCTGGGCGCGGGACAAGGCATCATTCTCGAGAATGTCTATATCCCCGCAGGCGGTGACATTCCCGATCCGGAGGCAAACCCCAAGTTCGGCCAGAAGCTGGCGTTCCTTGAGCGAATGACGCGGTGGGCGGAAGGCCTCGACCGGCCCACGCTGATCGTGGGGGACTTCAACATCGCGCCGCTCGATTGTGACGTTTATGATCACAAGGCGCTGGTCAAGGTGGTGAGCCACACCCCGCAGGAAGTGGCCGCGCTGGGTGCGTTTGGCAATGCCCACGGCTGGACCGACTTGGGGCGCAAGCATATCCCCGCGCCGCAGCGGAACTATTCGTGGTGGTCCTATCGCTCCTATTGGCGCGAGAAGGATCAAGGGCGGCGGCTGGACCATATGTGGGCCTCACCGCAATTGGCCGCGCAATCGGTCTCGCACACCATCGTTGAGGAAACGCGTCGCTGGGATCAGCCTTCGGACCATGTGCCGCTCATGACCGG
Organism: Sphingomonadaceae bacterium; assembly: GCA_947442095.1. Lineage (GTDB taxonomy): Bacteria > Pseudomonadota > Alphaproteobacteria > Sphingomonadales > Sphingomonadaceae > Novosphingobium. The sequence goes on along the minus strand of CANEVG010000007.1, from coordinate 15,780 downwards.
GTTCAATCTGTGAGCGGAAACCCGCGCAAGGTCACGCTGGCGCTGGATGCCTTGCGCCATGGCTGGGCGATCCGGGTCGAGGATGAAACCGGCGCGCTCGAACTGCTTCCGGCCGAGACCGGTTTTGCCCAGCCCGGGCTCTATGCCGCGCGGCTGCTGATTTCCGCCGCGCGCGCCGCCACGCTCAAGCTCACCAACCAGCGCGAGGCCGCCGAGCCGCACGCGCCGGTGATGATGCACGGGGCCGAGCCGTTCTCGCTCCACGCCGCGCGCACTTTGGCTGATCCCGCGCTCGATCTGGCCGAACCGATGCGCGGGCCCTTCCGTGCCGATCCGGTAGAAGCGCAGGCCGCCGCTGCCGCCGCGCTGGACATGGCGCGGCTGGCGGGAATCCTGCCGGCGTTCATGGTGGCGACGGGTATCGAACCCGCCGCCACAGTGACGACAGCTGATCTCGCCGCGTTCAAGGACCCGCTCGACCTCACGGTCCAAGCCCGCGCGCGCCTGCCGGTCCATGCCTGCGACATGGCCGAGATCGTGGCGTTCCGCGCGCGTGACGATATGCGCGAGCATGTCGCGCTGGTGATCGGCACGCAGAGCGGCGATGTGGTGCCGCTGGTGCGGCTGCACAGCGAATGCCTGACAGGCGACGTGCTCGGCAGCCTCAAGTGTGATTGCGGGCCGCAGCTCGATGCCGCGCTTGAGCGCATGGCCGAAGAGGCGAACGCCAGTGGTTGGGGCTTGCTGCTCTACCTCAGGCAGGAAGGGCGCGGGATCGGCCTGATCAACAAGCTACGCGCCTATGAGCTGCAGGATCAGGGCTTCGACACGGTGGACGCCAACGAACGGCTGGGCTTGCCGAGCGAAGCCCGCGATTTTCCGGTGGCGGCGCGGATGCTCGATCTGCTGGGCGTTCCGGCGGTGCGGCTCCTGACCAACAACCCGGCCAAAGTCGCCGCGCTGAAAGCGGTGGGTGTAACTGTGGTGGAGCGCGTGGCGCACCAGCTGCCCGCCAACCCGCACAATGCCCGCTATCTCGACACCAAGCGCGACCGGACGGGGCATTTGCTGAAATAACAGGGACTGTCCCTAGTTTTCTAAAGATCGCTTCTCTCAAGCTCCAGCAGCGCGGGCGGCAAGCGCAGCGTGCGTGCAGCAAGGCGGGTTTCGAGCAGGAGCAGCACAAGCGCGCCCATCAGCAGCGCGATCGCGAGCAGGAAGGTGCCGGCGGTCAGCAGGCGCAGATCCGTTGCGGCCAATTCGCTGAAGAACAGCGCGCCGACGGTGGAGCCTACGCCAAGGCCGCTCAGCACCAGCAACAAAAGGGCGCGTCCGATATAGGCGATCCGCTGATCGACATGGCGCATTTCGATGACGACGGTATCGTGTTCGCTGCCTTTGGTACCGGCATGGAGCATCTGCAGGTGGCGCGAGCGATCAACCATGCGAGCGAGCCGGTTGGTCAGGATGTTCATGATATTGCCGATGGCGACAAGCACGAAGACCGGTGCCAGCGCGAGCTGAATGGTCTGCGCGATCATGCCCGGTGGCTCAAGTATCACGCTCAAGCTGCAGCGCGAACAAGGATGCTCTGGCTGCCGGGGCCAAAAATCACGGCCGAGACATCGGCTGCTACCACGCATTCGCCCGGGAATATCACGTCTTCGCCCAGCTCCACTTCGCCGCGGCGCGGGATCACCAGCATGGGCCCGGCATATTCGGCCATGAGCGCCGCATCAGGCGTGCCCTCCACGCGGTGCGCCGTGAAATAAGGCCCGCGCGCCAGTTCCACCGTGCCGGTGGGTTCAAGATGGCGACGGAACGTCGGATCATAAAGCTCCCCGCGCGCAACAGCGACGCCCTTGTCGAGATGGAGCGAGCGCGGGCGGCCGTAATCATAGAGGCGGTAGGTAATGTCGGAGTTCTGCTGGATCTCGATCAAGCTGACCCCGGCACCGATGGCGTGGACCGTGCCTGCCGGGATGTAGAAAAAGTCCCCGGCGCGCACCGGATGCCAAGCGAGCAGGTCCGCGATGCTGCCATCAAGCGCGGCGGCGCGCATGGCATCGGCACTGATCGGCTCCTTGAAGCCGATGCCGAGCGTCGCGCCCGGCTCGGCGTCAATCACCAGCCAGCATTCTTCCTTGCCCGTATCAAACTCGCCCAGCTCTGCGGCCTGGGCATCGTTCGGGTGGACCTGCACCGAGAGTTTCTCGCTGGTGAAGATGTATTTCACGAGGAGCGAGAAGACATCGATGGTCGGCTCGAACCAGATCTCGCCGATGCGCTTGCCATAGGGCGCGACGAACGGCGCGGGCAGCTGGTCGCGGCCCCACGGTTTCTCCACGGTGCGGACGGCCAGTGTTCCGGACTTCGCCGCGCTCATTGGTTCACAGCTCCGGCCAGCTTGCCGACTTTCTGCACGCTACCTGCCGTGCAGACGAGCACGTCGCCCTTGTCGACCACCACGATGAGATCGCGCACGCCGATGACAGACACATGCGGTCCGTCGCTATCGACCAGAACATTGGCGCAATCGACCAGTTCCGCCGGACCGCGCGCGGCGTTGCCATCCGGATCGCGGTCGAGCGCCTCATGAAGCGCCTGCCAGTTGCCGATATCGGACCAGGCCATGGCGGCTGGCACCATTGCGGCATGCGCGGTGTTTTCCATCACGGCATAGTCCACCGATTCGCCCTCGATCCGGGCGAAGGCCTCTGCATTTGGATGGAAGCGCATGCCCTCGCTACAGCCCTGCAGCGCGGCATCGCGAACAGCGGCAGCGAGAGCGGGGCGATGGGCTGCGAGTTCATCGAGGAACGTGCCTGCGCGGAACGCAAAGATACCGCCATTCCAAGCGTAACCGCCATCGGCCAAAAAGCCGATCGCGCGCTGGAAATCAGGCTTTTCAACAAATTGCGCGACGGAAAAGCCACCGCTCTCGGGGATCGGGGCGCCGCGCTTCAGATAGCCGAAGCCGGTTTCGGGCGCCGTAGCGGCAATGCCGAACGAAACGAGCCAGCCTTTGGCGGCAAGCTTCGCGGCCTCATGCGCTGCCGCCTGAAAGGCTGCGACATCGCCGATATGGTGGTCGCTGGGGCAGACGAGCATTACGCTATCTGCGTGCAGTTGCAGCGCGGCGAGCGCAATGGCGGCGGCGGTGTTCTTCCCTTCCGGCTCCACGATCACGCGGCTGGCCGCCGGATCGGGCAGCTGCGCCTCGACATGCTCCAGATGCAATGCGCCGGTGACGACCACCGGCGGGCCGAACCCGGCATCGGGGCTGCAACGCAGCACGGTGGCTTCAAACAGCGTGGTATTGCCCACCAGCGGCAGGAACGGCTTGGGCTTGGCCTTGCGCGAGCGCGGCCAGAGGCGAGTGCCATTGCCACCGCACAGAACTACGGGAATGATCGGGTCCACTTGGTTTCCTGTCGGTCAGCTCGGAAAGCCGCCCGCCGTTGGGCGGCGCGGCAACCAGCATGGCAATATCCAATGCGCGATGTAAAGGCTTCGCTTTAAGCTTCAATTATGACGCAAACCAGCGCTGTTGCCAGCCAAATTCGGATTCAATCGGGTTCCCGGCGCGGTCCGTCGCAGGGCGGAAGCGAAAGCGCTCGCGCGCGAGCCGGCAGGTGATCGCATCGGCCTCGGCATCCGGGCTGGGCTTATGGATGCGACAACTACGAACGCGGCCATCGGTTCCGACAGTCAGCACGACGATTACGCTGGTCCCGATTCGCTGGGTGCGCGTGCGTGCGGGATAGTCGTGCGTCGCGGTGATATCGCCCGCGATCTTCACCGCGCGGTTGCCTCCGGCGCCAGAGCCATCACCGATGCCCCCGCCCCCCGCACCCATGCCCGTCGTCCCGCCACCAGTACCTGTGCCTGCACCGCTCGCACCAGAAAGGTTGGCGTCGCCGGTGGAGGCCGCGGGCGCGGCAGTCATGGCCTTGATGGGGATCTTCGCTGGGGCCGCGGCAACGGGCTTGGGCTTGGACTGCTTGGCCGCAGCGGCCTCGGCTTCGGCAGGCTGGATCGTGGGGACGGGGCCGGGCGCCGGCGCAGGTGGATCAAGCGAAACCGTGTAGGCCTCCGGTGGGGGTGGGCTGTCGATGAACACCATGGCCCGGCTTGCCAGACCGGTGAAGATGGCGATGCCAAGCCCCACGTGCAGCACCAGGGCCGCCAGCAACAGCCCTGCGCGGGTGCGCGGACTGAGCGCAGGCCTCTCGCTGAAACGCGTGCTGACGGGCAAGTAGGTCACAGCGCTGGCTTTATAGCAAGCGCGGCGAAACCGGAATCCTAACCGGTCAGGAAGCTGTCGTGCCGCGCGAGCGACACCAGCCGCAGGCCATGCGTCGCCGCCTGATCCGCCGCCAGCGTCGAGGCGGCAGAGATCGAAACCAGCAGCGGGCAGCCTGCCAGGATCGCCTTCTGCACCAGTTCGAAGCTGCAGCGCGCGGTGAGCACAATGAAGCCCTCCCCAGCATGCAACCCGGCATGCGCCATGGCACCAAGCAGCTTGTCGAGCGCATTGTGACGGCCGACATCCTCGCGCACCAGTTTCACGTCGCCAGCGGGCGTGCAGAACGCGGCCGCGTGAACCGCCCGCGTTGCCTGACTGAGCGTCTGAAGTTCAGGCAGGGCCGCGACGGCGCGGAAGATCGCAGCGTCCTCCACCACAAGCGTCGCTATCACCTGCGGTAAAGGCCGCAGCACTTGTTCAAGGCTCTCAATCCCGCAGAGGCCGCAGCTGCCTTCGGACAGGCGCAGCCGGGCGCGTTCCATCAGAGGGGCCGCATCGTTGGCCGTTAGCTGAATCCGCAGCATCCAGCCGGTGCTGGCTGAGCCTTGGGGAGGCACTTCGGCTGCCTCGACCGAGACGATCTGATCGGGTGCGCTGACGAGCTGCTCGGAGAGGCAGAAGCCCAGCGCATAGTCGGCGAAATCGGCAGGCGTCGCCATCATCACCGCATAGCCGAGCCCGTTGATCTCGATCGCGACGGGAGCCTCGACCGCCAGCAGCCGCTCACGCGGGGCGGCGGGGCGACCATCGGCAAAGTGCTCTGTAAAGCTGTGCGATGTGGCCGCGTCAGGTGGCATGCGCGCTCTGGCTGACCAGCCGCGAGAGCGCGGCGTGGGCCACCGGGTCCAGCCGTGCCGAGCCAGTCTCGCTGAGCACCGGGGTGATCTGCTGGATCATGCGGGGGCTCCAGAACGCCTTGATGTGATCTGCAATCATTGTCACCGGATCGGCCTCATGCGTAAGGTTCCGCGCAATCTGGTTGGCCATCATGATGAGCTTGTCGAGGGTATGCGCGCTCATTCGGCCGGCTCCATCGCACCGCGTTGTCCGGCATTTTGGGGCCCGGCAATCCGGCGCGAGCGCGTGGCCTGCGCCTCATATTTCTCCTGCCAGTCGGTCGGACCGTTGGAGGGGGTCACCTGCACGGCGGTCACCTTGTACTCGGGGCAATTGGTTGCCCAGTCCGAATAATCGGTGGTGATGACGTTGGCCTGCGTCACCGGGTGATGGAACGTGGTGTAGACCACGCCCGGCGCGACCCGGTCGGTCACGGTCACGCGCAAGGTGGTTTCCCCGGCGCGGCTGGCAAGGCGCACCCAGTCCCCGGACTTAAGGCCCCGGTTTTCGGCATCGGTCGGGTGGATTTCGAGCAGATCTTCGGGATGCCACACGACATTGGCGGTGCGGCGGGTCTGCGCGCCGACGTTGTAATGGCTGAGAATACGGCCCGTGGTGAGGAGCAGCGGGAAGCGCGGGCCGGTGCGCTCATCGGTCGGCACATAGTCCGTCACGACGAACTTGCCCTTGCCGCGCACGAAGCCGTCCACGTGCATGATCGGCGAGCCATCGGGCGCACCATCGTTGACCGGCCACTGCAGCGAGCCTTCGGCATCCAGCCGGGCAAAACTTACGCCCGCGAAGGTCGGCGTGAGGCGCGCGATCTCGTCCATGATCTCACGCGGGTGGGTGTAGTTCCACTCCAGCCCCATCGCCTGCGCCATCAGTTGCGTTACCTGCCAGTCCTCATACCCGTTGCGCGGCTCCATCACCTTGCGCACCGGCTGAATGCGGCGCTCAGCGTTGGTGAAGGTGCCGTTCTTTTCAAGGAACGTGGAGCCGGGCAGGAACACATGCGCATAGCTCGCGGTCTCGTTAAGGAACAGGTCGTGGACGATCACGCATTCCATTGCGGCGAGACCTGCCGCCACATGCTTGGTGTCCGGATCGGACTGAAGAATGTCCTCGCCCTGAATGTAGATCGCCTTGAACAGGCCATCGGTGGCAGCATCGAGCATGTTGGGGATGCGCAGGCCCGGTTCTGGATCGATCGGCACGCCCCACTCCGCCTCGAACAGCGCGCGGGCAATGGGATCGGAAACGTGGCGGTAGCCGGAAAGCTCATGCGGGAAGCTGCCCATGTCGCAAGCGCCCTGCACATTGTTCTGCCCGCGCAGCGGGTTCACACCGACACCGCGCCGGCCGACGTTGCCCGTAGCCATCGCGAGGTTGGCAATCGCCATGACAGTGGACGAGCCCTGGCTGTGCTCGGTGACACCGAGGCCATAGTAGATCGCGCCGTTCCCGCCCGTAGCGAACAGTTTCGCAGCGCCGCGCAAGTCTGACGCCGGGACGCCAGTGACAGGCTCGAGGAATTCGGGGCTATTGCGCTCGAGGCTGACGAACTCGGCCCAGTGGCTGAATTCCTCCCAGTCGCAGCGCTCGCGGATGAAGGCTTCGTCGGCGAGGCCTTCGGTGACGATTACATGGGCCAGCGCCGTCAGCACCGCGACATTGGTGCCCGGGCGCAGCGGCAGGTGGAAATCGGCTTCGATATGCGGGCTGCGCACCAGATCGGTGCGGCGCGGGTCGATCACGATCAGCTTAGCGCCCTTGCGCAGCCGGCGTTTCATGCGGCTGGCAAAGACGGGGTGGCCATCGGTGGGGTTCGCGCCGATCACAAGGATCACGTCGCTGTCCTCGACCGAATCGAAATCCTGCGTTCCCGCAGACGTGCCGAACGTGGTCTTGAGCCCGTAGCCCGTGGGCGAGTGGCAGACCCGCGCGCAGGTATCGACGTTGTTAGTGCCGAACCCTGCGCGGACCAGCTTCTGGACGAGGAAGGTCTCCTCGTTGGTGCACCGGCTGGAGGTGATGCCGCCGAGTGCGTTGCGGCCATACTTGGCGGAGATGCGCTTCAGCTCGCTGGCGGTGTGGGCAATGGCCACCTCCCAGCTGACTTCCTGCCACGGCTCGTCGATGGATGAACGGATCATTGGCGAAAGCACGCGCTCCTGATGCTGGGCATAGCCCCAGGCGAAGCGCCCCTTGACGCAGGAGTGGCCGCGATTGGCCTTGCCATCCTTCCACGGCACCATGCGCACGACTTCCTCACCGCGCATCTCGGCGCGGAAGGTGCAGCCGACGCCGCAATAGGCGCAAGTTGTGACGACCGAACGTTCGGGCTTGCCGATTTCCTTGACCGCCTTCTCCTGTAAGGTCGCGGTCGGGCAGGCCGAAACGCAGGCGCCGCAGGAGACGCATTCGGAACTGAGGAAGCTGTCTGACGCGAGGCCCGCGCTGACCTTGCTGTCGAAACCCCGGCCCTCGATGGTAAGCGCAAGCGTGCCTTGCACTTCATCGCAGGCGCGCACGCAGCGCGAGCAAACGATGCACTTCGACGGGTCGAAATCGAAATAGGGGTTCGAGATGTCCATCGGTTGGGCGAGGTTGTTCGCGCCCTCATAGCCGTAGCGCACATCGCGCAGGCCCACGGCGGCGGCCTGATCCTGCAGCTCACAATCGTTGTTTGCGCTGCACGTAAGGCAGTCGAGCGGGTGGTCGGAGATGTAGAGCTCCATCACCCCGCGCCGCAGCTTTTCGAGCCGCTTGGTCTGGGTGTGAACTTGCATGCCCTCGGCCACCGGGGTGGTGCAGCTGGCAGGCGTGCCGCGCATCCCGTCGATCTCGACGAGGCAGAGGCGGCACGAGCCGAACTGCTTGACGCTGTCGGTGGCGCAGAGCTTCGGGATCGAACCGCCCGAAAGCGCGGCGGCGCGCATCACCGTTGTGCCGGGCGCGACCGACACTTCACGCCCGTCGATGCTGAGCGTGACCGTCGCGGCACCCGCTACGGCAGGCGTGCCGAGATCGGGCTGCGGGCGATAGGGGGCGCTTTCAGTGTCCATCGTGGTACTCCTGCGCGGCCACAAGGTCTTCGCGCGTGTTGATGTTGGCAGGAATGGCGGAGAGCCGGACGGCGCGGGCGCCAACAAGCTGGGCAAAGGCGCGCATCGAGTGCTTGGCATCGCTGGCGAGCAGCTCGTCAACTGCGGCAGCGGCGCTGGCGGGCCAGAGGCCGATCACGGGCTGGTCAGCGCAATAGGAGGGCGCAGGACTGAGGTCGCCGAGCGTGTTCGCCGCGAGCCCGGCGCAATCGACGCCGCAAGTCAGAACATCGGCATAGCCGTGGTTAGCGGCGTGGTGGAGCGCAGCCGCAATGCCGCCCAGCGGCCCCATTCCGCTTGCTGGGCGGTCGGGGATCGTGGTCGTGGGCGCATCGCTGCGGCCGACGACGACGACGGCATCGCACTGGGCCTCGAGCGTCGCCACGGCGCGTGCCAGAAGGGTTTGCCCGCCCAGTTCGGCAAGCGCCTTGTCGCTGCCAAAGCGCGACGACTGACCGCCTGCGAGGACTGCGCCGAGGATCACTCGGCCGCTTCCTGATCGGGCACGGCTATCCCGAAATCCTCGGGCCAGTGCTTGAGCGCCGAGAGCACAGGATAAGGCGTGAAGCCGCCCAATGCGCAGAGCGAGCCGAATTTCATCGTCTCGCACAAGTCTTCGAGCAACTCAATCTCATCCCCAAGCTTGCGCGGAGCCTTGCGCGCGTTGTGCATCTGCGGGAGCGCTTCGACCTTGCCCGGTCGACGGCCCGAACGGGCGCGGATGCGGTCGATCAGTTCGACACCGCGCGTGCTGCCGATGCGGCAGGGGGTGCATTTGCCGCAGCTTTCGGCGGCGCAGAAGCTCATGGCAAAGCGCGCCTGTGCGCTCATGTCGGCGCTGTCGTCGAACACGGTAAGGCCCGCATGGCCGATCAGGCCATCGGCGGCGGCGAAGGCTTCGTAGTCAAAGGGCAGCGGGAAATCGGCGGGCGGGTGGAACGCGCCGAGCGGGCCGCCGACCTGCACCGCGCGGACCGGGCGTCCCGTGGCGGTGCCGCCGCCGATCTCATTGACGAGTTCGCCAAGTGTAATGCCGAAGCCGACTTCGTAGAGCCCGCCATGCTTGATATTGCCCGCAAGCTGGATCGGCATCGTGCCGCGTGAGCGGCCGAAGCCGACGTCCGCATAAGCCTGCGCGCCGTTGGCGAGGATGAAAGGCACCGCCGCCAAGGTAAGCACGTTGTTGACCACGGTGGGCTTGCCGAACAGGCCTTCCAGCGCGGGGAGCGGCGGCTTGGCCCGCACTTCGCCGCGCTTGCCTTCGAGCGAGTTCAGCAGCGAGGTTTCCTCACCGCAAACGTAAGAGCCCGCGCCGACGCGCACTTCGACTTCGAAGGGGGCGATATGCGGGACGGCGAGCGCGATGGCGCTCTGCAGCTTGGTGATCGCATGCGGATATTCGCTGCGCACGTAGATGTAGCCCTTGCCCGCGCCGACAGCGAAACCGGCGATCGCCATGCCCTCGATCAGCATGAAGGGATCGCCTTCCATCACCATGCGGTCGGCAAAGGTGGCGCTGTCGCCTTCGTCGGCATTGCAGACAATGTATTTCACCGGACCGGCTGCCTTGGCGACGGTGGTCCACTTGATGCCCGCCGGAAAGCCCGCCCCGCCGCGCCCGCGCAGGCCCGAGCCGGTGACTTCGGCGATGGTGGCTTCGGGGCCAAGTTCGCGCGCGCGCTTCACGCCAGCCCAGCCGCCGGTTGCGGCGTAGTCTTCCAGGCTGAGCGGGCGAGTTCTGCCGGCGCGGGCGAAGGTGAAGCGCTGCTGGCGGGCGAGGAAGGGGTGCTGCTCGATCTGGCCGATGGCTTTGGGGCTGCTGCCCGCAAGCACGGCGGCAACATCGGCGGGCTCCAGCGGGCCGAAGCCGCTGCCGTCGATCTCGGCAAGCGGTTCGAGCCAGTGCATACCCCAGGTGGAGACGCGTTCGACGGTGCAACCTGCGCTGGCAAAGGCAGCGGCAACGGCATCTGCCCCGCAGGCGAGCGCGGCGGCATCGTCGCTGATCCGGACAATGGTCATGCGAGGCTCTCCACCAGAGCGCCAAGGCGAGCGGTATCGAGGCGGCCATGGACCGTATCGCCGACCATCGCGGCGGGGCCGACGCTGCACAGGCCAAGGCAATAGACCGTCTCGACCGCAACGCGCGAATTATCCGGCAGCGCGGCGACCATCGCCTCCACACCGCGCGCCTGGCAGCTTTCGGCGCGGCAGAGCTTGAGCACCGGGCGCAGTTCGGGAGCCTCGCGAAAATCATGGTAGAAGCTGACGACGCCGTGGACTTCGGCGCGCGTCAAATTGAGCGCCTTGGCAATCGTGCGAACCGCATCTTCGGAAATGAAGCCATGGGCGGCCTGCACATCGTGGAGGATGGGCAACAGCGCGCCTTCGCGGCCATGGTGCGCGGCGAGAATGCCATCAAGCTCTTGAGCGTCGTTCATGCGGTCATGCCTTGACAAAACCACGCGCAAGGTCAAATCGAATCGCCTGATGTTTGATAGAGGGCCTCTATCATATTACTGGGCGCAGCTCCAGCAATCGGGCCGCCGCGAGCGCCGCGCGCGCCATCGGCCCCATCGGATCGCGGTTCACCACCACCAGCCCGACCCGGCGCGCTTCTTCCGGCGCATCGAACGGCAGGAACTGCGCCCATTCCAGCCCGGCCATGAACCGCGCATAGCCATCGGGCACGATCGTGGCGAACGCGCCCGAATGGACCATCGCGAACAGCGCAAAATGGCTGTCTGCCGTGGCGCGCGGGGACGCCGCGAGCCCGCGCGCGGCCAGTCGTTCATCAAGAATTCGGCGGTATTGCATGCCTTGGTGCAGCAGGCACAAGTCCTGCGCCGCCGCTTCTTCCCACGTGATGGCGCGGTGATCGTCGAAGCCGGTGCCGCGCCGCGCCAAAAACACGTAGCGTTCTGCATAAAGCGGCACCGAGAGCACATTGGCAGGCGGTTCGTGATCGAGATACGTGAGCCCGGCATCGATATCGAACGCGTGCAATCCATGCTCGATCGCGCGCGAGGTGGCCGAGCGAACCGCCAGCGTGATCCCCGGGTTCTGCGCGAGCAACACGTCGCCCAGCAGGCCGACCAGCGGCAGCGCGGCGGGGATCGCGGCGAGGCCGAACTCGCCCTGCAGCGGCGCGGCGGTGGCGGCCACCGCGCTCGCCATGCCGCTTACCGCGCCAAGGATCTGCTCGGCCCAGGGCAGCATCGCCGCGCCATGTTCGGTGAGCCCGATATAGCGGCGGTCCCGCTCGACCAGCCGCCGCCCGAATTCGGCTTCCAGCGCGCCCAGCCCGGCCGACAGCGTCGGCTGCGATATGCCGCATAGCGCCGCCGCCTTCGCGAAGTGTCCCTCGCGCGCGAGGGTGACGAAATAGCGCAAGTGGCGAAGCTGCATCGACCGGCAATCCCATTTGAGAGGAATTGCCTATCACACCCCGCGCGAAACGTCAGTCCGGCTTCTGCGCCATGTACTGCGTGTACCACTTCACGAAGTTCGCGACGCCTTCCTGAACCGTCGTGCGCGGCTTGTAGCCGAGATTGCGCTCAAGGTCGGACACATCGGCGAAAGTATCGGGCACGTCGCCGGGCTGGAGCGGCAGAAGGTTCTGCTCCGCCTTGCGGCCTAGCGCCTCTTCCAGCGCGGCGATGTATTCCGTCAGCTTGACCGGGTTGTTGTTGCCGATGTTGTAGATCCGGTAGGGCGCATCGCTGGTGGCGGGATCGGGGCGCATCGCATCCCATGTGGGATCGGGCGCGGCCGGATTGTCGCAGGCGCGGATCACGCCTTCGACGATATCGGCAACATAAGTGAAATCGCGGGTGTGGTTGCCGTGGTTGAACACATTGATCGGCTTGCCCTCGATGATGTTCTTCGCAAACAGGAACAGCGCCATGTCCGGCCGGCCCCACGGACCATAGACCGTGAAGAAGCGCAAACCCGTGGTCGGCAGACGGTAGAGGTGGCTGTAGCTGTGGGCCATCAGCTCGTTGGCCTTCTTGGTCGCGGCATAGAACTGCAGCGGATGATCGACGCCGACGTGTTCGCTGAACGGCATCGCCTTGTTCGCGCCATAGACCGAGCTGGTCGAGGCATAGACCAGATGCTCGGCCCCGCCGTGGCGGCAGGCTTCGAGGATATTGGTGAAGCCGACGATATTGCTTTCCACATAGGCATGCGGATTTTCAATCGAGTAGCGCACCCCGGCCTGCGCCGCGAGATTAATCACCCGGCGGATGTCGTTCTCACCGAAGGTGCGCTCGACCACCTCGCGATCGGCCAGATTGGCGCGCATGAACGTGTAGTTCGCGTTGGTGTTCCGCGCGGTTTCCTCAAGGATGCGCAGCCGCGCTTCCTTGATCGCGGGGTCGTAGTAGTCGTTGACGACATCAAGCCCGACCACATCGTCCCCCCGCTCGAGCAGGGTCTTGGCGGTGTGAAAGCCGATGAAGCCGGCATTGCCGGTTACGAGGATTGCCATGCTCTACTCCGCCGTGGGGGTCTCGGACCGACTGCTGGGCCCTGCGCTAATGCGGGACATACAATGCCGCAAGTCACGTGCTGGACATGATTCCGCACCGGTTCGATCTCTTACAGGCTCCAGTACCGTATGCCTTTGGGCAGCTGATCCCGGGCAACAGATGATTTCACATCGATCAGGATGCCGCCGGGCGCGATCATGTCTGCGATCGCCTGCGCACCCATCGCTGCATAGGCTTCGTGCGAGACGGCGTAGATCAGCACATCAAGCTGTGAAAAAACATCCAGCTCCGACAAGGTGATGCCAAATTCGTGCTCGGCCGCGCGCTTCGCCGCCAGGGGATCGTGGACCAGCGGACGAATGCCAAACTCGCACAGTTCGCGGTATATATCCTCGACTTTCGAATTGCGGATATCGGGCACGTTTTCCTTGAACGTGAGCCCGAGGATGCCGACGCGGACATCCTTGAGCGGATGGCCCGCGACGGCGAGCAGCTTGACCGCGCGCTGGGCAATGTAGCTGCCCATGCCATCGTTGATCCGCCGGCCCGAGAGAATAACTTCAGGATGGTAGCCCAGTTGTTCGGCCTTGGCGGTGAGGTAGTAGGGATCGACCCCGATGCAGTGGCCCCCGACAAGGCCGGGATAGAACTTGAGGAAGTTCCACTTGGTGCCTGCTGCCGCCAGCACCTCGTTCGTGCGGATGCCAAGCAGATCGCAGATCTTCGAGATCTCGTTCATCAGCGCAATGTTGATATCGCGCTGGGTGTTCTCGATCACCTTGGCCGCTTCGGCGACGCGGATCGAGGAGGCGCGGTGAATGCCGGCGTGGATGATCGAGCCATAGAGATTGGCCAGCGTATCCAGCGTTTCCGCGTCCTGCCCGGCCACGACCTTAATGATGGCTTCAATGGGATGTGCCTTGTCACCCGGGTTGATGCGCTCCGGGCTATAGCCCAACTTGAAGCCTTCGCCGCTCTTCAGGCCGGAGGCGGACTCGATCACCGGCGCACAGACTTCCTCGGTCGCGCCTGGATAGACAGTGCTTTCGAACACGATGATCACGCCGGGTTCGATGACCTTGCCGATCGCGGCACAGGCATCCTTGAGGCTAGAGAAATCGGGCCGACGGCTTTCATCGACCGGCGTCGGCACCGTGACGATCACGATACCGCAGCCGCGCAGGTCCTCGGCCGCGCTGGTGACCACAAGGTTCGAGCGCTGCAGTTCCTCGGCCGAAACTTCGTTGGTGAAATCAACACCCTGACGCAGTGCGGCAATCCGGCCTTCGCTGACATCGAAGCCGACCACGGCGTATTTGCGGGCGAACGCAACAGCAAGCGGCAGTCCGACATAACCAAGGCCAACAACGCCGATTTTGCCGATAGCATTCATATTCAAAGAACCTGCCTCATCCGCTGCGTCATCAAGTGAGCCTGCCCACTGGGACGCAAACCTGGCGTTTGCCAAACCTGGCGATCAAAGGCGCGCGTGCCCCCTCGGCACTCCATAGAACCGGGAAGTTGATAGACCTCTAACAGGGGTGCCGGTCGGGCTGTGAAGCTGGCCGCAAAAGCTTGCCGCACGCCGTTCCGCAACAAAACGAAACACGGATGGATGTTGACGGGATGGCGACGGCCTTGGCAAATGCCGCAGCGTGAGCGCCTTTGTCGTGACTGGAACCGCCAGCGGGATTGGCAAGACTGTCTTTTCCGCAGCGCTTACCGGTGCGCTTGGCGCGCACTATTGGAAGCCGGTGCAAGTGGGCTCTGCCAGCGGTGCGGACCGCGAAACCGTGGCGCAGCTTTCCGGACCGTGTGCCAAGCAGACCCTGCCCGAGACCTATCGGCTGTCCCGGCTGCTTTCTCCGCACCATGCGGCCGAGATGGAAGGGGTTGAGATCGATCCCGACCGGCTCGCACTGCCCGATGTGCGCCCGCTGGTGATAGAAGGCACGGGCGGCGTTCTGACCCCGATAACGCGCGAAGTGACCTGCGCAGATATCTTTGCCGAATGGGGGCTGCTCACTATCATCGTATCCCCCACCGGCCGCGGCAGCATCAACGAAAGCCTGCTCACGATCGAGGCGCTGCGCGCGCGGCGCGTGCCGATTCACGGCGTTGCCTTCGTGGGTGAGGCAAACGGAAACACCGAAGCCACGATTGCCGAAATGGGCCAAGTGCGCCGCCTTGGCCGCTTGCCGCACCTTGCCGCACTGAACGCGCCCGCACTGGCCACGGCCTTTGCCGAGGCATTCTGCATCGACGATTTCGCCTGAAAGGCTTTCAGGGCGCTAGTGGCGAGATTGCTGAAGCCGGAAGGCGGCGGACGCTGAGCACCTTTACCGGCTTTTCGAGCATCTGCCCGCGCATGCTGCCTTCACCGAGCGTGGCCGAGATCGGCGCATCCCAGATGGCGCGGACCACCTCCATTCCGGCAGTGACCTGCCCAAAGGCGGCGTAGCCGGCCAGCACCTCGGGATCGGCGGAGGCCGGATCTGCATCGAGCCCGGGCATGTCTGACAGCAGGATCGAGAAGTCCGCCGTCGCTGTGCCCGGCGCATAGCGCGCCATCGAGATCGTGCCGGCCTTGTGCCGCAGCCCGGTCTGGTTCGTCGGCTCGTGCGCGATAGGCGGGAACAGGCGGCGCGGATCACGCAAGCCGCCCTGAACCAAGCCATTAGGCTGATCCCCCCACGCAAGGTGCATGGCCCGGTAGAGCGTGATCCCGTCCAGCCGCCGGGTATCGACATAATGGAGGAAATTGGCGGTGCTGATAGGCGCATGGGCGCCATCAAGCGCCAGTTCGATGGGGCCGAGTTCGGTCACGATCGTCACCCGCTCGATCGCCGCAAGGGGGGGCGGTGCAGGGGGCGGTGCAGGTGGCGGCGCAGCGGCTTGGCGTTTCGGCGCGGCAGCGGCGAGCAGGATGGCCAGCGGAAGCGCGGCAAGGACGAATCGGCGGTGCATCATAGGCTCGCATTAACCTTCAAGGCAGGCGGTTTCACAAGCGCCAGCGCGCGCTAGAGGCCGAAAT
>CANEVG010000006.1 GCA_947442095.1 Sphingomonadaceae bacterium | reverse complement strand
GTGCGGTGATCGACCGAAGTGACCCACAGGCGGCTGCCACCAAGCGCCAACCCCTGAACGTGGAACACTTCCCCCTGAAGCTGGAGTGCGCCGAGCAATCTCGCATGTTCGACTGGGGGCCCAAATGCGGGTTTGTCTGGACTGGGTGCTGCCGCGACGGACAGACTGAAGACCGCATGAAGCATCGCCATGAAGCCGATGCGAAAATGCTTGCCGATCATCGCCGTGTTGCTTTCCGAAGCCCTTGGGTTTCGGTGCCCCGGTGACGGCCAATTGGGTCAGCACGATTTCTCTTTGCGAGATCTGTCGGATATCTGCAATAAAGGCGGTGCTTATCCCCGGTCCGCGCTGCAATGCAGCAATTATGGACCGAAAGTGTGCCCGAAGGGACACACCTTCAAGAGGCCATCAGAGCAGCGTGCGCTCCACCGCCTTGTGCCATCCAGCAACCAGCCCGCTGCGCAGATCCGCGTCCATTTGCGGCGTGAACCGGCGATCAGCCGCCCAAGTCGCTTCCAGCGCGGCGGTATCGCTCCACACGCCCGTCGCCAACCCCGCAAGGAACGCCGCGCCGAGCGCGGTCGTCTCCACGCTGACCGGCCGCTCGACCGGTGCGACGAGCACGTCAGAGAGGAACTGGCCCAGCCAGTCGTTGGCTGCCATGCCGCCATCGATGCGCAGCGCCGGTGCATCCGGTTTTGCGTCCTCGCGCATCGCGTTGATCAGATCGAGCGTCTGATAGGCGACCGATTCCAGCGCGGCGCGGGCCAGATGCGCCTGGCTCGAATCGAGTGTCAGGCCTGAGATCAGCCCGCGCGCATCGGGGTTCCAGTGCGGCGCGCCAAGCCCCACGAAGGCGGGCACCATATAAACGCCGTGGCTATCGGGCACGCGCAGCGCCATGTCGTGCGTGTCAGAGGCGTGGGTGATGATCTTGAGCCCGTCGCGCAGCCACTTCACCGCCGCGCCTGCAATGAAGATCGCGCCTTCCAGCGCATAAGTCGTCTCGCCGCCCAAGCGGTAGGCCACCGTGGTCAGCATGCGGTTTTTCGAAGCAATGGGCGTCTTGCCGATGTTCATCAGCGCGAACGCGCCGGTGCCATAGGTCGATTTGGTCATACCTGGGCGGAAGCAGGCCTGCCCGAACAACGCGGCCTGCTGGTCGCCTGCCATACCCGCAATCGGGATCGCACGGCCGAGGATCGCCGGATCAGACTCGCCGAAAATGTGTGCGTTGTCGTGCACTTCAGGGAGCACCGAGGCAGGCACGCGCAGCAGCTTCAGCAGTTCCTCATCCCACTGCTGCGCGCCGATATCGAACATCAAGGTGCGCGAGGCATTGGTCGGATCGGTCGCGTGGACCTTCCCGCGCGTCAGCCGCGAGAGCAGGAAGCAGTCGATCGTGCCGAACGCAAGCTCGCCCTTGTCCGCCGCCGCGCGCGCGCCCGCGACCTCGTCCAAAATCCAAGCCAGCTTGGTGCCCGAAAAATAGGGATCGAGCAGCAGCCCGGTCTTGGCCGCAAACAGCGGCTCCACGCCGTCGACCTTGAGCTTTGCGCACGTATCAGCGGTGCGCCGGTCCTGCCACACGATCGCGCGGTGGATCGGTTTGCCCGTCGCACGCTCCCACACCGCTACCGTCTCGCGCTGGTTGGTGATGCCGATGGCGGCCACATCGGCCACATCGATCCCGGCCTTGGCGACAGCCTCGCGCAGCACGGTCACCACGTCCTGCCAGATGTCCTCCAGATCGTGCTCTACCCAGCCCGAGGCCGGATAGTGCTGGGCAAATTCGCGCTGCGCCACGGCGATGGGCTTGGCCGCCGCATCGAACACAATGCACCGGCTCGATGTCGTGCCCTGATCGATGGCGAGGATATAGGGGGGCTGCATGGGTCTCTCCTGAAGAATGATGTCGGGCCGCCTGGAACTAGGCCGGGCGGGCCGGCAGATAGGGCTTGATCAGCACCTGATAGAGGCCAGCGCCGACCACACCGCCGCACAGCGGCCCGGCGATCGGCACCCACCAGTAGTTCATCGGCGACGGGAACGCGGCGGATCCCCAGCCCATGAAGTAGCAGAACAGGCGCGGGCCGAAATCGCGCGCCGGATTGAGCGGCCAGGCCTCCAGATAGCCCGCCGACGCGCCAATCATCGCGACCAGCAGGCCGATCATGAACGCTCCCGCATTGGCCTGCGGAGCCTGCGTGTTGAACTCGTCGGTGATCGCGAAAATGCCCAGCACGAGGATCGCGGTCAGCACGACCTCATCCCAAAAGGCATGGATCGGCGTGATCCCATCGCCGGGATGGGTGAAGAACACCCCCGCCGCGCCGCCCAGTTCGCGCGGAGTACCGTGCGCCAGATTGTAGGCATCGATCACCGGTCCGAACATCATGAGGACGATGGCCGAACCGATGATCGCACCGACGACTTGCGCCGCCCAGTATGGCAAGACCTTGCGCCACGAAAAGTCCCGGTAGATCGCCAGCGCGAGCGTGACCGCCGGGTTGGCATGCGTGCCCGAAACTGCGCCGGTGACGAAGATCGCCATCGTCACGGCAAGGCCCCAAGTGATGCAGACGCCCCAGTATGCGGTCTTGTAGGGGCTCGGATCATAGAGCGAGTACATCGCAGCGGCGCAGTTGCCGATGGTGATTATGATCACCACGGCAAGGCATTCCGAGATCAATTCGCCGATGAAGGCCTTCCGCTCGCTCATCAATCCCCCCAAGATTTTCTGTTCTCACGCTTTTTGCGCGGCGATCCAGTCAAGGGGAAGGCTAGCCGAATGACCGGCGGACCGGAAGCATGCTTTGCCGCCATCGCATAGAATTTTGGCATCACCCGCAGCGCGCGGTGCAAAGCCCTCTATTTGCCAGTCCGCTTGAAGACCAGCTTGCCGCCGAGGAAGGTCATATCGACTTTGGTCTTTAGGAACGTCTCCTCCGGCGCGGTCAGTGGGTCGAACGGCAGCACCACCATGTCGGCCAGCTTGCCCGGCTCCAGCGTGCCCTTCTCATTCTCTTCCCACGAGAGATATGGTCCGTTAGCCGTATACATGCGGATCGCTTCTGCGCGCGAGACTGCCTCCTCGGCCCCGCGCACCGCGCCGGTCGGTCCTTTGCGCGTGATCGCCGAATAGAGCCCGACCAGCGGGCCGATTGGCAGGTTGTCGCTGCTGAACGCCATGAACAGCCCGAACTTCTTCACTGGCGTGGCGATGGCGTTGTTGTGCGCGAGCCGCCAGTCGTCGAGCAGCGCTTCATAACGATCATCGAGGTTGTAGAGAAAATTTGGCTGCTGCGAGATCATCACGTGATCCTGCGCCATGGTCGCCATGGTTTCCCCAGGCGGCATGATCGTGAAGTGATCGGTGAACCAACGGCGATCATTCGGAGCATGGGCCGGATCGGGAATCGCGGTCAGCGCGTTGTGATAGGCCTTCACCGCCTGCACGATCGCCGCATCGCCGATGGCATGAATGCCCATCTGCCAGCCAAGCCTTGCCGCGCTGTCCACCAGCTCCTGCAGCTCCGCATCGGTAAAGCGGCCCTTGCCACGAAAGCCTGGCTGACCCTTGTAGTCCGCCAGCAGCCATGCGGTCGGTCCGGTGAAGCCACCGTCCACCGCATTCTCGCCAATCGCGCCGAGCCGCAAGTGGTTGTCGCCATAGCCAGTGTGATGCGGGAACGCCTTCAGCCGCTCGGCGCCGGGATGGATGATGTACATCGTGACGCGCGGCAGTTGATCGCCCATCTTCCCGTAGATTTCCTGCGCGCGCTTCCATGTCATGTTCGAGCCGCCCCACAGCGGATCGACGTTCTTCGGGTCAATGCCGCCCTTGCCCACTGGCTCGTCGTCAATCGTGCCGCTGGCATCGAACAGACTGGTGATCCCCAGCCCCAACATTTCCTTGAGCCAGGTGATCGTCGGCCCGCGCATCGCCTCCCAGCCCGGATCGGGAATGAACTTCGAGACCACGTCCATGCGCTCGCGGATGATCCCGCTGGGCTCGCCGTCCGGCCCGCGCTCGATCAGGCCGGTTGCCGGCTCGGGGGTGGATTTGTCCACTTTGGCAATCCTGAACGCCGCCGAGTTGTAGGCCGCCGAATGCGTACCCGCGCGCATCAAGGCGACCGGATTGTTCGGCGCAGCGGCATCGAGATCGGCGCGGCTGAGATTACGCTTTTCGGCAAAGTTCGATTCCTGCCAGCCATAGCCGGTGATCCACTTGCCCGGCCCCAATTGCCTGGCCTTGGCGCGCAGCATGGCCTGCACTTCGCCGATGCTCCGGGCCGTCTCGACCGCGATATCATTGGGCGAGATAGGTTTGGGATGGACGTGCGTGTCGGTGAAACCGGGCATCAATGTGCGCCCGCCCAGATCGATCACCTTGGGCGCGGAATAAGCCTGCAGCAATTCCTCGCCGCCCACCGCGACGATCCGCTCGCCCTTAACCGCAACGGCGGTTTTCAGTGAGAATGCGCGGTCAACCGTAATGACCTGCGCATGGTGGAGGATGAGGTCGACGACCTCCTTGGCCGAAGCCTGTGCTGCGGGGAACGCAAGCGTTGCTGCAACAAAACCGCCCTGCAGCCACTTGCTCATACGCGAACCTGCCATGACATTTTCCCCGACCCTGAACACTTGTCCTAGATCGTATCAAGGGCACATGGGCGTGTCGACTGGCTTATCCCAACCTTCGTCACCCCGGGCTTGACCCGGGTTCCCGCTTGCCCCCAACGCCGCGGCCGAACCAAAGCGGGGCCCCGCAACAAGTACGGGCAGAGACGGAACGGCAGGCGAACTGTTGCTGCCTTTCAACACTCCACCACGTTGACCGCAAGCCCGCCTTGCGAGGTTTCCTTATACTTGTCGCGCATGTCGAACCCAGTCTGGCGCATCGTCTCGATCACTTTGTCGAGGCTGACCATATGCTCGCCATCCCCCAGCAGCGCCAAGCGCGAGGCGTCGATGGCCTTCACCGCGCCCATCGCATTGCGCTCGATGCAGGGGATTTGCACTAACCCGCCAACCGGATCGCAAGTGAGCCCCAGATTGTGCTCCATGCCGATTTCCGCCGCATTCTCGATCTGCGCATTGCTGCCGCCCAGCACCGCCGTCAGCCCCGCCGCCGCCATCGAGCAGGCGACGCCGACTTCGCCCTGGCAACCCACTTCCGCGCCCGAGATCGAGGCATTGCGCTTATAAAGCGCGCCGATGGCCGCCGCCGTCAGCAGAAACACACGCCGCCCCGCCACATCGCCCCGGTAGCAGCGTTCGTAATAGCGCAGCACCGCCGGGATGATGCCCGCCGCGCCATTGGTCGGCGCGGTGACGACACGCCCGCCCGCCGCGTTCTCCTCATTGACCGCCATGGCCCACAAGTTGATCCAGTCGAGCACCACCAGCGGATCGCTGAGCGCCGCCTGCTGGCGCTGCACCAGTTCCGAAGCAATCGCCTGTGCGCGACGCTTTACCCTGAGCCCGCCAGGAAGAACGCCGCCCTGCGAGGTGCCTCGGTCAATGCAGGCGGCCATTGTATCAGCCAGCAGATCAAGACCGACCTCGATGTCCGCCATCGGGCGCAGCACAACCTCGTTGGCAAGCATCAGGTTTGCGATCGACAGCCCGGCCTCGCTGGCCATGGCCAGCAGCTCGTCGCCCGAAGTGAAAGGATAGGGCACCGGCGCAGCATCGCCCGCAGGCGCATTGCGCGTCGCCTCGTCCTCATCGAGCACGAACCCGCCGCCAACCGAGTAGTAGAAGCGGCGCAGCAGCACACTGTCATCGGCAGCGAATGCCGTCAGCGCCATGGCATTGCTGTGAAACGGCTGGCGCTCGCGCTGGTGGAAATGGAGGTCGTCGGCAGGCGCGAAACGCACGCGGTGCGTTCCGAGCAAATCGATCTGGCCGGTTTCGTTGACGGCCGCAATTCTGGCCGGCGCGGCGTTGATATCCACCGCGGACGGCGTCTCGCCCATCAGGCCCAGAAGCACCGCAGTATCGGAGGCATGGCCCTTGCCCGTCAGCGCCAGCGAGCCATAGAGATCGACCTCGACGCGCGCCGCATCCCGCAGCAATCCGCCCGCCTCCAGCGCCAGACAAAACCGCCGTGCAGCCACCATTGGCCCCACGGTATGCGAGCTTGAAGGCCCTATGCCGATCTTGAACAGCTCGAATGTGCTGACGGTCATGCCGGATCGACTTGGGGACGTTCTGGGATGGCTGCCAGAAGCGGCGCGTGGCCCCATTCGGTCAGTGCGCGGCAAAGATCAGCGCCGGAAAGGCCAATCGTCGCCGTGTTGCGCAAGGGATGGACGTTCACCGTAGCAGCCGCCGCAAGCTCGGAATCGATCACCACGCGCACAGCATGGCCCGCGTCATTGAGCGCGGCTAGCGGGGTCACCGAACCCGGCGTCACGCCAAGCAGCGCCTCCATGTTCTCGGCCTTGCCAAAGCTCAGCTTCTTGGAGCCGATCACGCCGGACAGCGCCTTCAAATCGACGCGCTTGGCATGCTCCACCGTCACTAGCCAGAACTGCCCGCCGCTATCCTTGAGGAACAGGTTCTTGGTGTGCGCGCCGGGCAGTGCATTGTGGATCGCGAGGCTTTCCTCGACCGTGAACACGGCCTCGTGCTCAAGGAGCGACCAGCCAATCCCAAGCACAGCAAGGGCGTCCTTGAGCGCGGCCTCGCTCATTTTGCAGCATGCCCACCTGAACTGTGCATGGCTGCGAGAAACGCGTGCCACAGCCAGATCGCAAAGCTGCGCCAGACTTCCACGTGCCAGCGGTCCTCAGCCTCGCGCCAAACCACGATCTCGACCGTCTCGAACACCGTGCGCGTCGCGCGGCCAACCGCCAACTTCGCCAGATCCAGCGGGCAGCCACTGGAAAGCACCGCCAGCGCGCCGGGGCCTTCCAGCACAAAGCCAAGCGCGCGCGAAGACACATCGACGACGCTGACGGGCAGGCCCTCGCCCTTGGGCAGCGTGGTGCCTTCCGGCAACAGCGCATACCATTCGTCCGGACCAAGGCAGGCGATGCCATCTGCCGTATCGCCGATCTTCGCTGGCAATTTGCGGCCCAATACGCCATCCAGCACGGCCGCATCGCGCGCGCGAAGCGAATACCGGGCTTTGGTCTCCGCATGCGACAGCCGCACACCGGTGCCTTCAACTGGACCTGAACCCAGCTTGAGGTCTGCGGCAGACACCGCGACGGGAGCGATCTTAACCCCAATCTCAACCATTGAGGCGGCTCCCTTCTGCATCATAGAACATCGGCGCGACCACCTTGGCGCTGATCACACCGCCCGGCATCGGCACATGCAGCGTCTCGCCCATGCGGTCACGACCACCCGCCACCAGCGCCATCGCGATCGAGCGGCCCAGTGTGGCGCTGTGATACGAGGAGGTGACATGGCCGATCATCGTCATCGGCACCGGCTGGTTCGGGTCCGCGACAATCTGCGCACCTTCTTCCAGCACCGCCTGCGGATCATCGGTCAAGAGGCCGACAAGCTGCTTGCGCCCTGTCGCCACGATATCAGGCCGCGCCA
Organism: Sphingomonadaceae bacterium; assembly: GCA_947442095.1. Classification (GTDB taxonomy): domain Bacteria; phylum Pseudomonadota; class Alphaproteobacteria; order Sphingomonadales; family Sphingomonadaceae; genus Novosphingobium. The sequence goes on along the minus strand of CANEVG010000006.1, from coordinate 21,885 downwards.
GCGAGCGCTTGCCGACGAAATCGGGCTTCTTCTTGCCAACAGCCCAGCCCAGCCCGGCATCGTCCGGCGTGACCGTTCCATCGGTATCCTGGCCCACGATGATGAAGCCCTTCTCGGCGCGCAGCACGTGCATCGTCTCGGTGCCATAGGGTACGACGCCGTGCTTCTGCCCTTCGGCCCAGATCGCTTCCCACACCATGCGGCCGTGCTGTGCGGGTACATTGACCTCGAAGCCCAGTTCGCCGGTGAAGCTCACGCGGAACAGGCGGGTTTCGACGCCGCAGATATGCCCCTCGCGCACCGCCATATGCGGGAAGGCTTCCGCCGAAAGGTCGATGCCTTCCATCAGCGGCGCGATCACCTCGCGCGCCTTCGGGCCCTGCAACGCGATCACGGCCCATTGCTCAGTCGTGCTGGTAAGCCAGACATCAAGGTCAGACCATTCGGTCTGGAGGTAGTCCTCCATCATCCCCAGCACGCGCGCCGCGCCGCCGGTCGTGGTCGTCAGGTGGAAGCGATCGGGCGCAAGCCGTGCCGAAACGCCGTCGTCGATGATGAACCCGTGCTCGCCCAGCAGCAGGCCATAACGGCAGCGGCCCGGTTCGAGCGACTTCCACGGGTTCGTGTACATGCGATTGAGGAACTCAGCCGCATCGGGGCCGACAACCTCGATCTTGCCGAGCGTCGAGGCATCGAAAATGCCAACGGCAGAGCGCACGCCAAGGCATTCGCGCGCCACGGCAGCATCCATGTCTTCCCCGATCAGCGGGAAATAGCGCGCGCGCCGCCACTGCGCGACATTCTCGTAAACCGCGCCCTTGCGCTCGGCCCAGTCGTCGATCCCGGTCTTGCGCAGAGGCTGGAACAGCGCTTCCTTGTGGTGCCCCAGCATCGCGCCGAAGCTCTGCGGCGTATAGGGCGGGCGGAACGTCGTTAGGCCGATTTCGGTGACGGGCTTTGCCAGCACGTCGGACGCGATCTGGAGGCCGTTGAGGTTCGAGGTCTTGCCCTGATCGGTCGCCATGCCGTTGGTGGTATAACGCTTGATATGCTCGATCGAGCGGAAGCCCTCTTGCACCGCCAAACCGATATCGCGCGCCTTCACGTCGTTCTGGAAATCGACGAAAGCCTTGCTTTCATGCAGCGGCTTCGCGGCAGGCAGGGCGCCGATGGCGAGGCCCGAACCGAAGTCCCAAGCCACGGCGCAGGCACCCACACAGCGCAAATTCTCATGGCTCTTGTCCGGCAGATAGGCGCCCCACGCCTCATCCCAGCGCAGCGTGCCTTTGGCGTGGCTCCACAAGTGCACGGTGGGCGTCCACCCACCCGCCATCAGCACCGCGTCGCATTCGAGCGACTGCTCCTTGGCAACGCCATCCAGCGCGATCTTCACGCCGGTTACCGCTTGCCGCCCGGTGACCTTGGTCACCGCATAGCCAGTGTAGCAACCGATCCGGGCAGCGCGCGCGGCTTCCGCCAGCGCCGGGTCGATATCTCGCCGCAGATCGACAATCGCGGCGATGTTGACGCCCGCCTCCTGCAGCGCGAGCGCATCGCGCCAGCCGCTATCGTGGACCGCCATCACGACGAGCTTGCGCCCTACCGCCACGCCGTAGCGCAGCGCAAAGGTGCGCGCCGCGCTTGCCAGCATCACGCCGGGCACATCGTTCCCCTCGAATACCAGAGGGCGTTCGATAGCGCCCATCGCCAGCACGACTTCGCCGGCGCGGATGCGCCATAGCTTTTCGCGTGGACCCTCCGCTTCGGCGAGCGAGAGGTGATCGGTCAGCCGCTCGGCCGCGACCACGAAGTTCTGATGATAATGCCCAATCGCCGTGGTGCGCGAAAGCACGGTCACGTTGCCCGCCGCCGCCAGCTTCGCGCTCGCCTCGGCCAGCCAGCCCCACTGCGCCGGATCACTCAGAGCGCCGCCGCCGATTTCTTCCTGCTCGTCGATCAGGATCACGCGCCCGCCGCCTGCAGCTGCGTCAAGCGCTGCCGCGACGCCCGCCGGACCAGCGCCGACGATCAACGTCTCGCAATGCGCATAGGTCGCATCGTAATGATCCGGATCGCGCGTTTTGGGGCTATCGCCAAGGCCCGCCAGACGGCGGATGATTGGCTCATAGACCTTCTCCCACGCGCCGCGCGGCCACATGAAGGTCTTGTTGTAGAACCCCGCCGGGAAGAACGCGGAAAAAACGTTGTTGACTGCGAGCAGATCGGTCTTGAGCGAGGGAAAACGGTTTTGGCTCGTGGCGTGAAGCCCGTCGTAGATCGGCACCGAAGGCGCACGCAGGTTGGGCGTCACACGCCCCGGACCGCGATCAACCGTCACCAGCGCATTGGGCTCTTCCACGCCCGCGCCGAGGATGCCGCGCGGGCGGTGATACTTGAACGAACGGCCGAACAGCATCTGCCCTTGCGCCAGCAAGGCCGAAGCGAGGCTATCGCCGGCATAGCCCCACTGCGCTTTGCCATCGAACGTAAAGGAACGCTTCGTGCGGCGATCAACACGCCCACCGTCTGCCAGCCTGAAACCACTCACTTGCGCGGCTCCCCGGCTTTATAGGTCGTCTCGAACACATCCGTCACCGTATCGCGCACCGCATTGAAGAAGCGCCCGCAGCCATGCGTGTGCCGCCAGCGCTCATGGTGCCGCCCGCGCGGATTGCTGCGGATGTAGAGGAACTCCTCCCACTCGGCGTCCGAATAGGTCGAAGGGTCGAGCGGACGCGCAATATGCGCCTCGCCGCCATAGACGAACTCCACCTCGGGGCGTGCCTCTTCGCAATAAGGGCAATGGATCAGCAGCATGTCTGGTGCCTCAGTGCGCGACGGCGGCAGCCGCCGCCTCGTCGATCAGCCGGCCATTCCGGAACCGGTCGAGGTTGTAGGGCGCGTTGATCTTGTGCGGCTCGTCGTGCGCCATGGTATAGGCGAGCAAGTCGCCTGCCCCCGGGGTCGCCTTGAACCCGCCGGTGCCCCAGCCGCAGTTGACATAGAGCCCCTTGACCGGCGTCTTGCCGAGCACCGGTGACCGGTCCGGCGTCACGTCGACAATCCCGCCCCAGGTGCGCAGCATCCGCATGCGCGTGAAGATCGGGAAAATCTCGCAGATCGCCGCCAAGGTATGCTCCACGATGTGGAACGCGCCGCGCTGCGAATAACTGGTGTACTGGTCCGTGCCTGCGCCAATCACCAGCTCGCCCTTGTCGGACTGGCTCATGTAAGCGTGCACCGTGTTCGACATGACCACGCAAGGGAAGATCGGCTTGACCGGCTCCGACACCAGCGCCTGCAGCGGATAGCTTTCCAGCGGGAAATCAAGGCCCGCCATCTTCATCACCAGCGAAGTGCTGCCCGCCGCCGAAACGCCCACGCGCTTTGAGGCAATAAACCCGCGCTCGGTCTCCACGCCTTCGATCGCGCCGTCAGCGCCGCGCCGGATGCCCGTGACGGCGCAGTTCTGGATGATATCGACGCCCAGCGCCGCCGCCGCGCGGGCATAGCCCCAGGCCACGCTGTCATGCCGCGCCGTGCCGCCGCGCCGCTGCAGCGCGCCGCCCAGCACCGGATGGCGCGCATTGGGTGAGATATCCAGCGGCGGACAATAGGCCTGGCACTCCTCCGCCGTCAGCCACTCGTTGTCGACGCCGTTCAGCCGGTTGGCATGGATGTGGCGCTTGAAGCTCTGCACATCATGCACATTGTGCGCGAGCATCAGCACGCCGCGCTTGGAATACATGATGTTGTAGTTGAGCTCCTGGCTCAGCCCGTCCCACAGCTTGACCGCGTGATCATAGAGATGCGCGCTCTCGTCATAGAGGTAGTTCGAGCGGATGATCGTGGTATTGCGGCCCGTATTGCCGCCGCCCAGCCAGCCCTTCTCGATCACCGCGACATTGGTGATGCCGTACTTCTTAGCAAGGTAATAGGCCGCGCCCAGACCATGCCCGCCCGCGCCGACGATGATGGCATCGTAGCTCGCCTTGGGAGCCTTGTCTGGCCAATGCTCGGGCCAGCCCTGATGGCTGCGAAACGCCTCACCGATCAGGTTGAAGCCGGAAAACCGCTTCATCGTGTCTTGCCTTCAAGTGCTGCCTTGGATGCCTCGACGTAGAAAGTCTTGAACGCGTCCACCAGCTTCTCCTCGACCGAGTACATGCCGGGCCGATAGCCATCGCCCTTGATGCCCTGATGGTTGATCGCCGAAAAATGGCTGTCCTGCGCATTGGTCGCGCGCCACACGGCAGCGAGGTTATCGGGGTCGTAGTCCACGCCTTCAACTGCATCTTCGTGCACGAGCCAGGTGGTGCGCAGCAGCGTCTTCTCCGGCCCCAGCGGGGTGAGCGAGAACGTCACCACGTGATCGCAGCAGAAGTGGTGCCAGGAATTGGGCTGCGTCCACACCGAAAGGCTGGTCTGCTCCTGATCGCCATGCGGCCAGATCAGCTTCTTGCTGGCAGGCTTACCGTCCAGTGTCTGCGTAACCGCGCCATTGGCGAGCGGCAAGCGGGCCACGCGGTGCCACCAATTGTCCGGAAACTCGATCAGATCGTGATAGATGCCCAGATCCTGCCAGCGCTGGCGCTGTGCCTCCAGCATGGCATCGAACGCGGCATCATCGACCACATCGGCCTCGCCGTCCTCAGGCAGCCCCTTGCCAAAGCCGTACGTCGAGAGCGACTTCATCAGTTCGGGATGGCCTGCATCGCAGTGATAGCACTCGCGGTTGTTTTCCATCACGAGCTTCCAGTTAGCCGGCTCGATCAGATCGTCCTGCACCGCAACCTTGAGCTTGCTCATGTCGTAGAGGCCGATCTGCGCCTCGATATCGGCCTTCACCCGGTCGATCGGCGGCGGATTGTCCGAAAGGCACAGGAAAATGAGCCCGCCGATATTCTCCAGCGCAACCGGGCGCAGGCCGTTGTCCGCCTTGTTGAAGTCTTCGGGCATGTTGCGCGCGGCGAGCAGTTTGCCATCGAGCGCAAAGGTCCATTGGTGATAGGGGCAGGTGATGCGCGCAGACTTGCCCGCGCTCTCACACAGCTTGGCGCCGCGGTGCGTGCAGGTGTTGTGGAAGGCGCGGATCTCGCCCTGCTTGTCGCGAACCACGATCACCGAAGTTTCGCCCAGCTCGAACAGGAACTGGTCGCCCGCGTTCTTCACATGCGCGGTGGTGCAAGCATAGAGCCACACCGATTTCAGCATGACCTCGGTGTCGAAGCGGTAGGCCTCTTCGCTCACATAGAGGTTCTGCGGCAGCGTGTACCCGGTGCGGGTCTGCTTCAGGCTTTCGGCAATCGCGTCAAAGTGCAGCATGTGCGTCAGCTCCGCAATGCGTTGTTGTCCGGGTCGAACGGCGAGTCCGGGATGATCACGGCGCGGCGGGTTTCGTCCAGGATCGTGATCTCCAGTTCCGTGCCCACCGCGGCATGTTCCGGCGCGACCATAGCCAAGGCCAGGCTCTTGCCACAGCGCCAACCATAGCCGCCCGAAGTCGCGCGGCCAACCAGCGTACCATCCCGCAGGATCGGTTCAGACCCGCGCGCATCGGCGTCGGTCACGCCGAACACTTCGAGCGTGACGAACTGCCACTTGAGACCCGCTTCCTTGCGCGCCAGCAGGCCTTCGCGGCCATGGAACGCGAGCTTCTTGAAGCTGACGAAACGGTCCAGCCCGCTCTCCAGCGCGGCATATTCGATCGAAAGCTCGCGCGGGATCAGCTTGTAGCTCTTTTCGATCGCCATCGCGGTCATCGCGCGAATGCCGAAGGGCTTGATCTGGAATTCCGCGCCCGCCGCCATCAGCTTGTCGAAGATGTAGTTCTGCAGCTCGATCGGGTGGTGGATTTCCCAGCCCAGCTCGCCAATGAAGTTCACCCGCAGCAGATCGACCTTGGCCGCCGCGATGGAGACCGACTGGCCGGTGAGCCAGGGGAACGCCGCGTTGGAAAGATCGGTGTGGGTCAGCTTGGCCAGCACATCGCGCGATTTCGGCCCCGCGATCACCAGCACGCCCATCGCCGTCGTCAGCCGCTCGAAGCGCACCGAACCGTCGGTCGGCAGCGCCTTGACCAGATAGTCCTGATCATGCCGCTCCAGCGCGCCTGCCGAGACGAGGTAATAGGACTGCGGACCCTTCTTGTAGACGGTGAACTCCGCCCGCACGCCGCCATCCTTGGTCAGAAGGTAGCTCAGCGTCACGCGGCCGGTCTTCTTGGGCACCACGTTGGAAAGCAGGCCATTCAGCCAGTCTTCCGCACCGGGGCCGGAGATCATGCACTTGGCAAACGCCGACATGTCCTGCAGGCCGACATGCTCGGTAACGTGGCGGCATTCGTTGCCCACATGATCGAAATAGTTCGAGCGGCGGAACGCCCACTTCTCGCGGATCGGCTCGCCCGGCACATCGGGGTGGTTGTGGTTCAGGATAACGTCGGGCTTATCGAGATCGGCCTCGCTCAGTTCATAGCCCTCGGGCGCGAACCAGTTGGGGCGCTCCCAGCCAAACACCGAGCCGAACACGGCGCCCAGGGCCTTCATCCGGTCGTAGCATGGCGTGCGGCGCAGCGGCCGCGCGGCCTCGCGCTCTTCATCGGGGTAGTGCACAGTGAAGACCTTGGCATAGGCCTCCTCGTTCTTCTGGATGAGGTAGCCCTCACCCGCATAATCGCCGAAGCGGCGCGGATCGACGCCCATCATGTCGATGCTGGGCTCGCCTTCCACGATCCACTGCGCCAGCTGCCAGCCAGCGCCGCCAGCGGCGGTGATGCCGAAAGAATGGCCCTCGTTAAGCCAGAAGTTCTTCTTGTCCCACGCCGGGCCGACAATCGGTGAACCATCGGGGGTATAAGCAATCGCGCCGTTATAAACCTTCTTGACGCCGACTTCGCCGAACGCCGGCACGCGCGCCATGGCCGAGAGAATATAGGGCTCAAGCCGCTCCAGAGCATCTGGGAAGAGTTCGTATTCGCTGTTGGCCGCCGGACCCTTCACATAGCACGCAGGCGCGCCGATCTCGTAAGGCCCGAGCAGCAGGCCACCCGCTTCCTCGCGCATGTACCAGCTCGCATCGCTCTCGCGCAGCACGCCCATTTCAGGGAGGCCCGCCTTGCGCCGCGCCATGATTTCGGGGTGCTGCTCGGTCACGATATACTGGTGCTCGACCGGCACGACCGGGATATCGAGCCCGATCATCTCACCCGTCTGGCGCGCGAAGCTGCCAGTGGCGGAGACGACGTGCTCGCAGGTGATCTCGCCCTGGTCGGTCGTCACCACCCACTCGCCATTGGCCTTCTGGGTGATGCCCGTCACGGTGGTGTTGCGATAGATCGTAGCGCCTAGCTGGCGGGCACCCTTGGCCAGCGCCTGAGTCAGATCGGCGGGCTGGATATAGCCGTCCGCCGGATGCTGGATCGCGCCGAGCACACCCGTCATGTCCGCCAGCGGCCAGATCGCCTTGACCTCGTCGGGGCTCAGGAAATTGACCTCCACCCCGATCGTGCTCGCGACCCCGGCATAATACTTGTACTCGTCCATCCGGTCGCGCGTAGTGGCAAGGCGAATGTTCGAGACATTGGAGAATCCGACATTGAGTTCGGTCTCAGCCTCAAGGCTCGGATAGAAATCAACCGAATACTGGTGGAGCTTGCCCACCGAGTAGCTCAGATTGAACAGCGGCAGCAGGCCGGCCGCGTGCCACGTGGAGCCGGATGTCAGCTCTTTCCGCTCGATCAGGACGCTATCCGACCAGCCCAGTTTGGCAAGGTGGTACAGCGTGCTCACGCCCACCACACCGCCGCCGATGACCACTACCCGCGCTGTCGTCTTCATCTCGCCCCTCGGCTTTCACATCTGTTTCAGGTCAGCGCTATGCCAGCCTCGCTGTCAGGGCTGAACCGCTGTTTGCAGCCATCGCAAAGACTTATGCTGAGTATTAGGCCGAAGAACCCATCCGACCCGCCTGCGGCGGCCCACCTCCCCGTTTGTGCTACGCAAAAACAGGGAGGATCTACTAGGTCCTCCCCATTTTTCCGAAGGACAAATGGGGAGGTGGCTCGCGAAGCGAGACGGAGGGGTCTCTACCCCACCGGCACCGGCAGCCTGGCAAGGCTATGCGCCCCCCAAACCACCGCCGCACAAGCCACCAGCGCCACCCACGGCAACACGCCCGCGCGCTTCACAGCCGGGCTTTCCGCAAAATCTTCCGACATCGCCGCCGGAAACACGCCCCTGTCCTGCACATAATGGCGCCAGGCAAACACGGGCAGGATCAGCAGCACCCCGATCAGCCCGTTGCGCAAAGTGCCCGCACCATAAACGTCCGCCCCCGCCCCCATGAAAGCCATGTTCACAAAGCCCAGCACAGCGCCCAGCCCCAAAAGCCAGGTCGGGCAGCGGAACGGCCGCTCCCACGTGCCCCGGTCCATGCGGTGGATCCAGCCCGATTGCAGATTGAGGAAATTGAACGCCATGTAACAGACGTTGCTGATCATCAGCACTGCGAAGTAGTCGGACGCCAGCATCAGGATGAGGTTGAAACCAAGGTCAGTCCACATCGCCGCTGTCGGCGCGCCGTGGCTATTCACCCGGCCCAGATACCTCGGCAGCCAGCCATCCACCGCCGCCTGATAGAGCGTGCGCGAAGAGCCCAGCATCGAGGTCATCACGATCAGCAGCAGGGACAGGATCAGCGTGGCGATGAACCCATTGGCGACGACCACTGCGCCCCCGCCGGTCACGCCCAGACCCTTGATGACAATGTTTGCCAGCGCCTGCGCCACGCCTGAGCCATCGGCAATGCGCGGGTCCATCATCGCCTCCAACCCCAGCGAGGCCTGAAACGCCAGCGGCACCAGCGCGAAGATCACGATGCACAGGATGCCCGAAGCGATCAGCGCACGCGGCGTATCCTTCGCCGGGTTCTTGAACTCGCGCGTGTAGCACACCGCCGTCTCGAACCCGTAAGTCGACCAACCCGCCGCAAACATCGCCGCCGCCATCAAGGTCAGTCCATAAGCGTCCCAAGTGCCGAAATGGGCATTGCCCGCCGCATCGCGCACCATCGGCAGCAACGGAAACAGGTTCTCGGTCGGCAGATCGCCCGTTATCAGCGGCACGAAGCCGACAAGGATCAGCGGCGCAAGGCAGGCAATGCCGAGGATCTTCTGCGCATTGGCCGCCTTCGCCGCGCCGCCATGCTGCAGGGCGAACGTCAGCAGTAGAAACGCCGTGCCGATGATCGAGACGGCATTGATGCGCAGCGTCAGCTTCTCGCGGATAAACCCCAGATCCAGCAGCGTGACATGCCAGGTGTTGATCGCGGCATCGGGCGCAAACAAGCTCGCCATGATGTACCCGGCAGCAAGGCTGGTGCCCAGCGTCAGCACCGGCGACCACGCCAGCCAATTACACCACACCGAAATCGGCGCGACGAACTTGGAATAAGGCAGCCACGCCGCCGCGCCATAGACCGAAGCACCGCCAGACTTATGCGGATAGAGACCGGCGATCTCGGCATAGACGAAGCTCTGCAGGAACCCCATCATGATCGAGACGATGAAGATGACCCAGCTCGGCTGGCCGATCATCGTCGCGATCCCGCCGATGGTCAGCAGCACCCCCGCCGGCACACCGGATGAGGCCCAGAACGCGCCCTTCCAATCGAGCGAGCGATGAAGCTGCGCGTCCTCGGCGGTAGCTGTCATCGCTGGCTGGTCTCCCAATCGGGCGCAACGTAATAAGGCGCATTTGAAGCCGCGAGCAGCGGCTTGCCAAGAATGTGGTCCGCCCCCTTCTCGCCGATCATGATCGTCGGCGCATTGAGATTGCCTGTGGTGACGGACGGCATGACCGAACTATCGACCACCCTAAGGCCTTCCACGCCGATCACGCGCAGTTCGGAATCGACCACGGCGAACGGATCATCCGCCGCGCCGATCTTGCAGGTGCACGAAGGGTGATAGGCGCTCTCCACCTTCTGGCGCACGAACGCATCAATCGCCTCATCGCTGGTCACATCCGCGCCCGGCTGGATCTCGCGGCCCCGCCACGGCGCAAAGGCCGGCTGCTGGAAGATCTCGCGCGTCAGCCGCACGCAGGCACGCATTTCCTCGATGTCGTCGGGATGCGTCATGTAGTTGAAGCGGATCACCGGCTTGTCGTGCGCATCGGCGCTGCGCAGCTTGACCGAGCCCCGGCTCTTCGAGCGCATCGGCCCGACATGGGCCTGAAAGCCATGCTCGCTTGCCAGCGAATTGCCGTCATAGCTCACCGCCATCGGGAAGAAATGATACTGAATATCGGGATAGCGGATGCCCGCTTTGCTGCGGATGAAGCCGCAAGTCTCGAAGTGGTTGGTCGCCCCCAGCCCCGATTTGCGCAGCAACCACTGCGCGCCGACCAGCCCTTTGCCGAAGAGATTGGCGTACTTGTACAGCGTGACCGGCTTGCTGCAGGCCATCTGGAAATAGAACTCGAGGTGGTCCTGCAGGTTCGCACCAACCCCCGGCCGGTCCGCCACCACCGCAATCCCGTGCTGCGCCAGTTCCGCCGCCGGACCAATGCCGGAGAGCTTCAAGAGCTGCGGCGAATTGATCGGCCCGCCTGCCAGAATGACCTCACGCCCCGCGCGCACCACATGCCGCTTGCCATAGCGCTCGTACTCGACGCCAACCGCGCACTTGCATTCCAGCACCACCTTCGTCGCCAAGGTATGCTGCAGCACCGTCAGATTGGGCCGCCGCATCGCCGGGCGCAGATAGGCCTTGGCCGCCGAACAGCGTTCGCCCTCGCGCACGGTCATGTCCATCCGGCCAAAGCCTTCCTGCCGGAAGCCGTTTACGTCGTCGGTCAGGCCATAACCCGCCTGCTTCGCTGCATCGAGCCAGGCCTGATTGAGCGGATTATCCAGCGTGCCATAGCGCGTATCGAGCTGGCCTTCTCCGCCGCGATATTCATCGCCGCCCTCATCGCGCCGCTCTGCGCGCTTGAAGTAGGGCAGCACCGAGGCATAGGACCAGCCCTTCGCGCCTTCTTCTTCCCACCGCTCGAAATCGAGCGGATTGCCACGAATATAGACCAGCCCGTTGATCGAGGACGAACCGCCCAGACCCTTGCCCCTCGGCGTGTGCAGCACGCGGCCATCGAGGCCCGGCTCGGGCTCGCTCTCGTAACCCCAGTTCCACCGCGTGGTGTTCATCGGGATCGCCAGCGCGCTCGGCATCTGGATATAGAGCGACTGGTCCGATCCGCCGAATTCCAGCACCAGCACCGTGTACTTGCCGTCCGCCGAAAGCCGGTCCGCCAGCACGCACCCGGCGCTTCCCGCGCCAACGATCACATAGTCAAACGCGCCCTCAGTAAGGGGCATCGATAGGCTCCATCGCGACATAAACGCCCTTCAGGCGCGTAAAGTGGTGGATCGCCTCGCGGCTGTTCTCGAAGCCGATGCCGGATTGCTTGAACCCGCCAAACGGCATCTCGACCGGGCAGATGTTGAAGGTGTTGATCCAGCACGAGCCCGCATCGAGCGCAGCGATCACCCGGTGCGCGCGCGTCAGGTCCTGCGTGAAGACACCCGCAGCAAGGCCGAACTCGGTATCGTTGGCCCGCGCGATCACCTCCTCTTCGCTGTCAAACGGCAGCACGGTCATCACCGGTCCAAAGATCTCCTCGCGCACCACGGTCATGTCGTCATTGCATGCGGCGAAAACAGTCGGCGCAACATAAAAGCCCGCCGCCGGCACGCCTTCGGTCACGCGGTAGCCGCCGGTGAGCACTTCGGCCCCTTCGGCCTTGCCCTTCTCGATATAGCCCATGACCTTGTTCAGATGCGCTTCCGAAATCAGCGAGCCCATCTGTGTGGCCGGGTCCATCGGATCGCCCAGCTTGATCCGCTCGGTCCGCGTCTTCAGGCTGGCAAGGAACTGCGGCATCACGCTGCGCTCGACAAACACCCGCGTCCCGTTCGAGCAGACTTCGCCCGCCGAGTAGAAATTGGCCAGATGCGCGCCCGAAACCGCGTTCTCGATATCGGCATCGGCGAAAATGATCAGCGGCGATTTGCCGCCCAGTTCCAGCGTCACGTTCTTGAGCGTTGCGGCCGCGCCGGCCATGATCTTCTTGCCGGTGGGCACGCTGCCGGTGAGCGAGATCTTGGCAATGCCGGGATGCGCGGTCAGCAGCGCGCCGGTCTCGCCAAACCCGTGCAGCACCTGAAACAGCCCCTCGGGGAGCCCTGCCTCAAGGTAGATCTTCTCGACCTCGATTGCGGTCAGCGGGGTCAGTTCCGAAGGCTTGAAAATGAGCGCATTGCCGCAGGCCAGCGCGGGCGCGGATTTCCAGCAGGCGATCTGGATCGGATAGTTCCATGCGCCAATCGCGGCGCAAACCCCCAGCGCCTCGCGCCGGGTATAACCGAAGGCCGCCGGGCCAAGATCGAGATGCTCGCCCGCGATCGTCGGCGCGACCCCTGCAAAGAATTCAAGGCAATCAATGCCAGACACGACATCGACCACCAGCGTTTCCTGAATCGGCTTGCCGGTGTCGCGCGTCTCCAGCGCGGCCAGCTCATCGTTCCTCTCGCGCAGGATATCCGCCGCGCGCCGCAGGATACGCCCGCGCTCGGTGCCGGTGCGCTTGGCCCATTCCTTCTGCGCGATGGCAGCGCGCGCCACGGCAGCGTCGACTTCGGCCGGCCCGGCAATGGGCAGCGTCGCCAGCACTTCGCCGGTGGCTGGGTTGAAGGTCTGGAAGGTCTGAGTCATGGGTTGGATCACTGTTCCCGATTGAGAGAAAGAACCCCTCCGACCTGCCTTCGGCAGGCCACCTCCCCATTTGCCCCTTCGACAAGCTCAGGGAAAAATGGGGAGGGAAAGAAGGTCCTCCCCATTTTGGCGCAGCCCAAATGGGGAGGTGGCTCGCGAAGCGAGACGGAGGGGTTTTCTTCTTACTTCCCGAAATGCCACACCGCATTCACACCCCAGGTGCGCGGCCGGCCATAGACGCCCGTGGTATAGCCCCAGAAGGTCGAGGCATCGAACGAGTAGACCCGGTATTGACGCTCGAACACGTTGTTCACGAAGACCGCGAGATCGAGGTTGCTGTCCTTGGGCGTGAACCCAACACGCAGGTTCGCGACATGGTAGGCATCCTCGCGCTCGACCGGCGCGCACATCACGGTGAAGCAGAACTTGCCGGTATAGAGCGCGTCCGCCTGCAGCGAGGCCCGGCCAGCGCCGGTGTCGAACTCATAACGCACTAGTGCATTGCCGGCAAAACCCGGAGCCTGCGGCAGGTCGCTGGACTTCAGCGTTGCGCCGTCAGGCAGCAGCACATTCTTCACTTCGCTGTCCTGCACCGCGCCCGAAAGCTGCAGGGTCAGGCCGGGGATCGGGCGGCTGGTGATGTCGGCTTCGATGCCCTTGATCTTGGCCGGAAGGTTGCGCACCACTTGCGCAGCAAACACCTGAACAAACGCCTGATAGTTCTTGTAATCATAGTAGAACGCCGAAAGGTTGAACTGCGTATTCCCCGGCAGCTTGGCCTTCACGCCCACTTCATAGGCATTGAGCGTTTCAGGCCGATAAGGAATGTTGTTCAGCACATCGATCAACTGGCCCGGGAACGGCGTGCCGGTCGAGAAGGTGAACCCGCCCGACTTGGAGCCCCGGTTGTAGCTGGCATAGATCAGCGTATCGTCGTTCGGCTTGTAGTCGATCTCAGCGCGCGCGGTAACGCCCTTGAACGTGGGGTTCGCCGCAGCGGGCGTCGTCGTCACGCCTGAGGGCAGACCGCTGGTGGACGTCCACGAACCCGGCGTCACCGTGCCGGTCGTGTCGTTGTACGAAATCCGATCCGGCCCGAAGTGCAGCGAGAGCGCGTAAGGCCCGGTCGGCGCGACCGCGTCATAAACGCCGCGCTTCTTGTCCTGCCAATAGCGCACGCCGCCGATCAGCTTCCACTGGTCGTCGATCTTGAATTCGTTCTGCGCGAAGAACGCAAAGCTCTCCGTGCGCTGGGTGAAGGCCACGTCCGGATCATACTGGATGAACGGCACGGCATATTTCGCGGCGAAGGTTCCGTCGATGATCATGCCGAACGCACCCACCGTCAGGTAGTTCTGGCCGAATGTCGCGGCCGCGCGCAGTTCCTGCGTATACTGCTTGGTATTGGCACGCTGGGAGAACACCGTCCCACCTTCGTAGCAGGTCACGCTCTGTGCCGGTGCCGGGCACGGTCCGGGCGCGCGCGGAATGCCCTGCGGCACATAAGGAAACTCGGGCACGCTGAGGCCCTGCTCGATGTAGAACTTCTTGAGGCTCTGGAAGTCCGTGACCGAGGTCACATCGAACGCGCCGAGCTTGGCATCCATGCGCAACGTCGCGCCGAACACCTTGCGGTCGACATAGGCGTCGCCAGTGCCCGCCGTGCGCCACGGATTGCCGCCCTGCGAGGGCGTGATCGCCGGATTGGCATAGCCGTTGCCGGTCGTACCCACCGTGCCCCAATAAGCGCAAGGCGTGTTGGGGCCGAGGAATTCGCCCTGGAACTGCGCGTTCGGGCAAGTCGGCTCGAGCGAGTAGAGCCCGGCCTGACGCTCGCGGTCCGCCTGCGTGTAGCGGACCGTCAGCTTGGCGGTGAAATCAGCGCTGGGTGCCCACTTGATGATACCGCGCAGGGCCCAGTGGTTGTCCGCGCCGCGGTCCGGCTGGCCGGGGGTGATGTTCTTGATATAGCCGTCATCGCGCACATACTGGCCCGAAACGCGCGCCGTCAGTGTGTCGGACAGCGCGCCCGAAAGCGCGCCTTCCACGATCGACTGGTTGAAGCTGCCATAGGTGCCCGAGATATAGCCGTCGAGCTTCTCGGTCGGCTGCGCGGAGAGGAACTGCACCGCGCCGCCCGTGGCATTGCGGCCAAACAGCGTACCCTGCGGCCCGCGCAGCGCTTCCACGCGCGCCAGATCGAAAATCGGGAAGCTCGCCGTGGTGATCGATGAAGTATAGGCATCGTCCTGATAGACCGCGACCGGCGGTTCCTGCTGGTCGCCGTAGTCGTTCTGCGAGACGCCGCGGATATTGTAGACCACCTGGCTCGAGCCATAGGCATTGAACTTCAGGTTCGGGATCGCGCGCACCACGTCGGTGGCGTTGACGATGTTGAGCGCCTTGATCTCCTTGGCACTGAGCACGCTGACCGCGATGCCGACATCGTTGAGCCTCTGTTCGCGGCGCTGTGCGGTGACGACGATCTCACCGGCGGCAATCGCAGGCTCGGCGGCGGTTTCGGCTTGCGCTTCCTGCGCGGCTACCGGCGCGGCTAGCAGGCCGATGCTCAGGGCCGCAAGCGCGGTTCCGGTGTGGATGCTGGTCCGCATGCTGCTCATTCTCATCATGTTCATGTGCTTTCCCCCCGAAGACAAGCGTCCCTCCCGCTACTTCAGTCGGCTAACGAGTGCCTCAAGCCTCGGGCAGGCGCAAGGTCACCGCCCGCGTGCGCATGAGACGCTCGCTGACCGATGCCCTTCGGCAACATATTTTTCAGATACTTAGGGAGAGAATCAAGCAATCAATATTGCTAACTCTATCCATTAGATGTTGGAATGCCCGATTTTCGCTGCACGCACGCCAACCATCGCGCCAACCTGCAGACAATTCACCCTGTGCCCCTCCCCCGTTCGGGGGAGGCCGGGTGGGGGTAACCGAGGCTTACCGGAAAGGACGTCCCCTTCGCCCCAACCACTCCCACAGCCACGAGGCGGCAGCCAAGCACACAGGATGCTGGTTGGCATCAGTCTGTCAGAAACAGCTCCGCCGCCGCGTCGATGATCGCGTCACCATCCAGCCGGTAAGTCCGGTACAGATCCGGCAGGTCACCCGTCTGGCCGAACCGGTCGACACCCAACGGGCTGACCCGCATGCCCTTTACGGCCCCAAGCCACGACAGCGCCGAGGGCGACCCGTCGATCACGGTAACCAGCCCCGCACCCGGCGCCAGCGCGCCCAACAGGCTCTCGACATGGCTTGGATCCGGCTTCTTGCCCGTCCAGCGCGCCGCGCGCCGCGCCGACCAGCCCCGGTGCAGCAGATCGGGCGAAGTCACGTTCAGCAAGCCCAACCCCGGCAGGTCCTCAGCCAGCGCTTCCCACGCCGCAATCGCCTCAGGCGCAATCGCCCCGGTAAACACCACTGCCGCCTCTGCCCCCGGCGCCGGACGGCGCAGCCAGTAGCCTCCCTTGAGCGCATCGGCTTCCCAGGTTTCGTCCTTGCGGACCTCCTGCGCAATCGAGCGGGTACTCAGCCGGAGGTAGACCGAACTCCCGTCCGGCTTCTGCATATGTTCAAACGCGTGGCGCATCAGCAGCGCCACTTCATCGGCGAACGCCGGCTCGAAGTAATCCAGCCCCGGCTGCCCCATTCCGATCAGCGGCGTATTGATCGATTGGTGCGCCCCGCCCTCTGCGCCCAGCGTCAGGCCCGAAGGCGTGCCGATCAGCAGGAACCGCGCATCCTGATAACAGCCATAGTTCAGCGCATCGAGCCCGCGCGCAATGAATGGATCATAGACCGTGCCCACCGGCAGCAGCCGCGTCCCGAAGTGCTGTGCTGAAAGCCCGAAAGCGGCGAGCACGAGGAAGAAGTTGGTCTCGGCAATCCCCAGCTCGACGTGCTGTCCGGCCGCATTGCCCACCCACTTCTGCGCCGAGGGAATGCGCGCGGCCTGAAACACATCCGCCAGTTCGCTGCGGCGAAACAGCCCGCGCCGGTTGACGAAGCCGCCAAGATTGGTGGTCTGCGTCACGTCGGGCGCGGTCGTCACGATGCGGTCGCCCAGCGGATCGCCGGGCCGCGCCAGATCCATCAGGATGCGACCAAACGCGCTCTGGGTCGATTGCTCCTCGCCGTCGGGCACCGGCAGCCGCGCGGGCACCGGCACCGCTGGCGGGGTGTGCTCGGGCTCCTGCAGGGCCAGAGCGCTCGCGTCCACGAACGCCTTGATCTGCGCGGCGGCATTCGCGCCCAGCCCGCCATAGGGCTCCCACTCCGCACCCTCGGCAATCCCCAGCGTCTCGCGCAGCTGCGCGATCTGGGGTGCGTTCATCATGCCCGAATGGTTGTCCTTGTGCCCCGCCAGCGGCAAACCATAGCCCTTGACGGTATAGGCAATGAAGAGCGTCGGCTTGTCGTCATCGGCCTGCGCAAAAGCCTCGACCAAGGTCTCGGCGCAGTGCCCACCCAGATTGGTCATCAGCTGCGCCAGCGCCGGATCGTCAAAGCTCTCGATCAGCGCGCGCGCCTTCGGCTGCTCGCCCAGATCCTTCATCAGCCGCTCGCGCCATGCCGAACCGCCCTGATAGGTCAGCGCGGCGAACTCGGCGTTCGGGCAATTGTCGATCCAGTCCTCCAGCGCCGCCCCGCCGGGACGCGCAAACACTGCCTGCTGGAGCTTGCCGCTCTTCAGCGTGATCACTCGCCAGCCGCAGGTCTCGAAGATATCGTCGAACCGGCGGAACATGCGGTCCATTGTCGTCGCATCGAGCGACTGGCGGTTGTAATCGACCACCCACCAGCAATTGCGGATATCGTGCTTGTAAGCCTCGATCAGGCACTCATAGATATTGCCTTCGTCCAGCTCGGCATCGCCCATCAACGCGATCATCCGCCCCGCGTCCGTCTCGGCCAGGTGCCCTTGCGCAATAAGGTAATCCTGCACCAGACTGGCAAAGGCGGTGATCGCCACGCCCAGCCCGACCGAGCCGGTGGAAAAGTCCACCGGAATGCGGTCCTTGGTGCGCGAAGGGTAGCTCTGCATCCCCCCCAGTCCTCGAAACCGCTGCAACTGCTCGAGGCTCTGATTGCCCAGCATATAGTGGATCGCATGGAGCAGCGGTCCGGCGTGCGGCTTCACCGCCACTTTGTCCTGCGGACGCAGCGCGTGGAAATAGAGCGCGGCCATGATCGTGGTCATCGAAGCACAGCTCGCCTGATGCCCACCCACCTTCATCCCGTCGCGCTTCTCGCGCACATTGTTGGCATGGTGCACCGTCCAGGCCGACAGCCAGCGCAGCCGCGCATCGAGCGCTTCGATGGAGGGGATCAAATCACTCTTGGGGTCGGCAAGAACGGCGGTCATGGCAGGCTTTCGAATCCGTCGCGTGGCTGTTGCATGAAATATACCGCGCAGCGCCCATTAGCGTATTGCGAAGTTTGCCGTGCAGAAGCATATTTTTGGCACAATCTGCTAATCACACCCGCATGAGTAAAAGATAATGCTCAATTCCGATCTAGATGCGATTGACCGCCATATCCTCCGCCGCCTCCAGCTCAATGGCCGCCTCACCAACCAGCAGCTGTGCGAGGATGTCGGCCTCAGCCCCAGCCCATGCCTGCGCCGGGTACGCGCGCTGGAGGAGCGCGGGATCATCACCGGCTATGTCGCGCTGGTAGAGCCCGAAGCCGTGGGCCTGCCGGTCAACGCCTTCGTGCGCATCCGCCTCGATCAGCAGGACGATGCCCACCTTGCGACTTTCGAAAGCGCGGTCGCCGAGTTTCCCGAGGTCATGGACTGCTATCTCATGACCGGCGAGGCGGACTACCAGCTGCGCGTCCTAGTCCCCTCGCTCGCCGCCTTCGAGGATTTCCTGAGGCGGCGCCTGACGCGCATCGCCGGCGTCGCGCAAGTCACCACCAGCTTCGCTCTGCGCCCCATCGTGAACCGCACCGCGCTGCCGGTGCCGGATTGAGCGCCCCCACGAAAACGACAGCCCCCCGCCAAGCCTCTTGGCTTAACCGCGCAATTAAGACTAAACCTTCCCCCTGAAATCAGAAAACGTCCTGAAAGCCCGCCCGCCTATGTACAATCTCCTATCCGGCATCACGGTGATCGAGGTCTCCTCGTTCGTCGCCTCGCCGACCATCGGGCTCTATCTCGCGCAGTTCGGCGCGGAGGTCATCCGGGTCGATCAGATCGGCGGCGGACAGGACTTCAAGCGCTGGCCGCTCACGCCCGAAGGCCATTCGCTCTCGTGGGAAAACCTCAACCGCGCCAAGCGCAGCATGGCGCTCGATTTCACACAGCCCGAGGGCCGCGAACTGCTCACGAAGCTGATCCGCAGCGTTGGCGTGCTCGTCACCAACCTGCCCGTCGGCGGCTTCCTCGCGCATGAAAAGCTTGCCGAGACTTGCGAAGACCTCATCACCGTGCGCGTCATGGGCTGGCCGGACGGTGCGATTGCCTTGGACTACACCGCCAATGCCGTGGTCGGCTATCCCGCGCTCACCGGCCCCGAACACGATCCCGCTCCCGTCAACCACGTACTCCCCGCGTGGGACTTGCTCACTGGAGCCTATGGTGCCTTCGCGCTCGTCTCCGCGATCCGCCGCCGCGAACAAACCGGGCTCGGCAGCGAAGTGCGCCTGCCGCTCACCGATATCGCGATGGGCTCCACCGCCAATCTCGGCCGCGTCGCCGAAGTGCTGCAGAACGGCGTCGACCGCGAGCGGCTCGGCAACGGGGTCTACGGCACGATCGGGCGCGACTTTGTTACGGCTGACGGCGTCCGCGTCATGATCGTCGCGATCAACGAACGCCAATGGCAGGGACTGGTTCGCGCGCTGGCGCTCCAGTCTGGCCTCGCCGCGCTCGAAGCTAGGCTCGGCGTCCCCTTCACCGGCGATGACGGCGTGCGCTTCCGCAATCGCGATGCGATCTACGCGTTGATCGATGCGGCCATCGGCGCGCTCCCCCATGCCGAACTGGCCGCAAAGCTGGACAAGGACGGCGTCACCCACGGACCTTACAAGACCTTGCCCGAAGCCGTCACCGATCCGCGCCTCATCAGCGAAAACCCGATGTTCGCTCCCAGCGCCGACAACCCCAGCGGCTTCGCCTATCCCGCCGCCGGAGCCTTCGCCACGATGCCCGGCCTCGAACGCCTGCCTCCGGCCCCCGCCCCCGTGCTCGGCGCAGACACGCGCGATGTGCTCGCCCGCCACCTTTCGCTTGATCCAGAAGCCATCGCCCGGCTCATCGATGCCGGCATCGTAGGAACCCCGTCATGACGCTTGTTCGTGCTGCCATCGTCGCCCCCATCCGCACCGCTGTCGGCAAGTTCGGCGGCAGCCTATCCCCGCTTGGCGCAGGCGAACTGGGCGCAGTGATCCTCAAAGCGCTGATGAAGCGCACAAAAATCGATCCGGCGCGCGTCGACGACGTCGTGTTCTCGCAAGGCTATGGCAATGCCGAGGCCCCTGCCATCGGCCACTGGTCGTGGCTCGCCGCCGGGCTCCCGCTCGAAGTGCCGGGCTATCAGCTTGATCGGCGCTGCGGCTCGGGCCTCCAGGCCGTAATCAACGCCGCAATGATGGTCCAGACCGGCCAGTCCGACGTCGTTGTCGCAGGCGGTGTGGAGTCCATGTCCAACGTCGAATACTACACGCTCGAAGGCCGCCGCGGCACCCGCGCGGGCGGCCTCATGCTGCACGACCGGCTGACACGCGGCCGGCTCATGTCCCAGCCCATCGAGCGCTTTGGCGTTATCTCGGGCATGATCGAAACCGCCGAAAACCTTGCGCGCGATTACGGCATCACCCGTGAGGAATGCGACGCTTTCGCGGTGCGCAGCCACCAGAACGCCGCCGCCGCATGGAAGGCCGGTTTGTTCGACGATGAGCTCGTCCCCGTCGCGATCCCGCAAAGGAAGGGCGATCCCGTGATCTTCGCGCACGACGAAGGCTACCGCACCGACGCGACGATGGAGACGCTCGGCGCACTGAAGCCCATCGAGGGCAAGACCATACCCGGCGCGGTCGTTACCGCAGGCAATGCCAGCCAGCAGAACGACGCCGCCGCCGCCTGCCTCGTCGTTGCCGAACACAAGCTCGAAGAGCTCGGCCTCGAACCCATCGCATGGTTCCATTCGTGGGCGGCGGCGGGCTGCGATCCGGCGCGCATGGGGATCGGCCCGGTCCCGGCGGTCGAGCGCCTGTTCGCGCGCAGCGGCCTTGGCTGGAGCGATATCGACGTGGTCGAACTCAACGAAGCCTTCGCGCCCCAAGCCCTCGCTTGCCTCAAGGGCTGGGGCTGGAGCGCGGATGACAGCCGTCGCGAGATCCTCAACGTCAACGGCTCGGGCATCTCGCTTGGCCATCCCATCGGCGCGACCGGCGGACGCATCCTCGCCAACCTCACGCGCGAGTTGGAGCGCCGCGAAGGCCGCTACGGCCTCGAAACCATGTGCATCGGCGGCGGTCAGGGCATCGCAGCCGTGTTCGAGCGCGCGGCCTGACTATGAACTTGCGCCCGCTGCTCACCGCAGCCGAAGCCTACCGCGAGGCGGCACGCGCCGCACTCGCACAGCGCCTCGCAAACCGCGCGATCGATCAGGAACAGCGCGCCGCGCATGGCTTTGCGTGGATCGCCACCAGCGTCGCGTCTCTCGAAGCGGTCCTCACGTGGGCGGAAGCTGGCGCCAAAGCGGAAGGGGGCGCAAATCCGCTCGATGCGATGGTCGCTGAACTCGCGTTCGCCGAAATGCTCGGCCAGCTGACCGGCGGCCTGCCCATGGGCCCAAGCGAAATCATGCGCCCCGCAGACCTCGGCATCAGCGCCGCCGCGCTTGCCGAGACCTGCGCCCCCCTGCTGCAAAGCGACCTCGCAGAAAACCGTGCCGCGCTCGCCGCAGCCCTCGGCGAAGGCCAATGGCCGAGCGAAACGCTCCACGATGCAGAACTCGATGAAATCCGCGCCCAGTTCCGCCGCTTCACTGATGCTGAAATTCTGCCCCACGCCCAACAGTGGCACCTCGCCAACGCGCTGATCCCGGACGAAACCGTGCAAGCCATGGCCGATCTCGGCACGTTTGGCGTCTGCATTCCCG
>CANEVG010000005.1 GCA_947442095.1 Sphingomonadaceae bacterium | reverse complement strand
TGGCCAAGTTTGTGACGCATCGGTCTTCTCCGTTCGCATGGGGGCCGTATCAGGTACCCCGATCCAGGCGGCTGTTGGGGTTGCCGCCCAAAACCCTAAGGGGCGCTCCTAGTGAGAGCGCCCCGTATTTGGTTCAGCCCAGAAGCTCTTGCTCGAGCTTCTTCGCCATCTCTTCGATGTTTTCCGGCGGCCAGCCGGGGATGTCCATGCCGAGGCGCAGACCCATCGAGGAGAGCACTTCCTTGATTTCGTTGAGCGACTTGCGGCCGAAGTTCGGTGTGCGCAGCATCTCTGCTTCGGTCTTCTGTACGAGATCGCCGATGTAGATGATGTTGTCGTTCTTGAGGCAGTTGGCCGAACGCACCGACAGTTCAAGCTCGTCCACCTTTTTGAGGAGGTAGCGGTTGAGCTGGTTGGCGTCGCTCTCTTCGGGCGAGTGCGTGGCAACGCTGCCGCCCATGGCCGGCACATGGCCGGTGGGCAGCTGGTCGTCAAAGTGCACGAACAGCGAGAGCTGGTCCTGCAGGATGCGCGCGGCATAAGCCACCGCGTCGTCCGGCGTGACGGTGCCGTCGGTCTCGACCGTCAGGTTCAGCTTGTCGTAATCGAGCTCCTGCCCAATACGGGCATTGTCGATCTTATAGGACACCTGACGGACCGGCGAATAGAGCGAGTCGATCGGGATCAGGCCGATCGGCGCATCAATCGGGCGGTTGGCAACGGCGGGAACATAGCCCTTGCCGGTGTCGGCGGTCAGTTCCATGTTGAAGGTCGCGCCTTCATCAAGATGGCAGATCACGAGGTCCTTGTTCATGACCTCGATGTCGCCGCTCACCGCGATGTCGCCCGCCTTGACCTCGCCCGGGCCGGTCGCCGAAAGCTGGAGGCGCTTCGGGCCTTCGCCCTGCATGCGCAGCGCGATCTGCTTCACGTTGAGCACGATGTCGGTCACGTCTTCCCGCACGCCCGCGAGCGAGGAGAATTCGTGGAGCACGTTCTCGATCTTGATCGAAGTGACCGCTGCGCCCTGCAGCGAGGATAGCAGCACCCGGCGCAGCGCGTTGCCGAGCGTGAGACCGAAACCACGTTCCAGCGGCTCAGCGACGAAAGTCGCGCGGCGCTTGGGATCGTTGCCAGGCTTGATCTCGAGAGTGTTGGGCTTCTTCAGTTCCTGCCAATTCTTGATGTTGACGGACATGGAATTCCCCTAGGGTTATCGAAAGGTGTCGGCGATCAGCTGGTGGGCCGCCGCCGATCAAGGTATTGGGCAGAGGCTTTGCGGGGTGTCCCGCGCGGCTTCTGCCAAAGGCAGGATCAGACGCGGCGACGCTTGGACGGGCGCACGCCGTTGTGCGGAATGGGTGTCACATCACGGATGGCCGTAATCGTGAAGCCAACCG
The DNA here is from genome assembly GCA_947442095.1 of Sphingomonadaceae bacterium. Classification (GTDB taxonomy): domain Bacteria; phylum Pseudomonadota; class Alphaproteobacteria; order Sphingomonadales; family Sphingomonadaceae; genus Novosphingobium. The sequence goes on along the minus strand of CANEVG010000005.1, from coordinate 28,136 downwards.
CCTGCAGCGCGCGCAGCGCGCTTTCGCGGCCTGATCCCGGACCCTTCACTTCAACTTCGAGCGTGCGCACACCGTGTTCGGCAGCCTTCTTGCCCGCATCATCGGCCGCGACCTGCGCGGCATAGGGCGTCGACTTGCGACTGCCCTTGAAGCCCATCGCGCCGGCGGAGGACCACGAAATGGCATTGCCCTGCGCGTCGGTTATGGTGATCATTGTGTTGTTGAAGCTGGCGTTGACGTGCGCGACACCACTGGTGATGTTCTTGCGCTCGCGCCGCTTGATGCGTTGAGGTTCGCGGGCCATTGTCTTGAAATCCTGTCGAAATAGGTGATGCGAAGTCGGGGCTGAGGAGCCGCCTTACTTCTTCTTGCCGGCGATCGCCTTCGCCTTGCCCTTGCGGGTGCGGGCGTTGGTGTGCGTGCGCTGGCCGCGGACCGGCAGGCCCTTGCGGTGACGCAGGCCGCGATAGCAGGCCAGATCCATCAGGCGCTTGATGTTCATCGCGGTTTCGCGGCGAAGATCGCCCTCGACAGTATGGTCCGCATCGATCGTTTCGCGGATCTGGAGCACTTCTGCGTCCGACAGATCCTGCACGCGGCGGGTCTGGTCGATCCCGAGTTTGTCGGCGATCTGCTTCGCCTTATGTGCACCGATACCGTGAATGTAGGTCAGCGCAATGATCACGCGCTTGTTGGTGGGGATATTGACCCCGGCAATACGAGCCACTCTATTCTCCATGCTCCACAGGGCTTTGGGCAGCGGCGCTAGTGCACCGGACCGAACCCCATCTCATCGCGATCACTCGGCGCACAAAAGAAGTTTCGCCAGAGGGATCCCTGTGGATGCGGGATCCCGACCGACGCAATACCCCTTGCCGTATCGAGTGAAAGGCGCGCTTAGGCCGATTCGTATAAAGCGTCAACCACAAAGCAATACATACCGAGGCCGCCTCCCACATGCGGGGCAGTCCATGCTTGCCTCCAAGCAGTATACACCGTTTCGGAGGTATCGTCAAAGCCGCCGCAACGCCAAGGCGGGGCGGCGGGAGACCTGCATACCCCTTCCCGCCTCTTGTCCGCACCTGCGCCGGACTGCTAGCGCTCCCGGTTGATGCCGCATTCTCGAGGTTGAGGACATGGCGCAAGGATCGGGACATGGCGCAAGGTGACGGCCAGGACGAACGCGCGCTGGTGCGCAAGATCGCCTGGCGCACGCTGCCGCTGATCCTGCTGAGCTATTTCATCGCCTTCGTCGACCGGGCCAACATCAGCTTTGCCGCAAGCACTATGAACGCCGATCTCGGCTTCAGCGAGGCGGTCTACGGCATTGGCGCGTCCGCGTTCTTCATCGGCTATGCGCTGTTCGAGGTGCCTTCCAATCTCGCGCTGGCGCGCTTCGGCGCGCGGCGCTGGCTAGCGCGGATCATGCTGACCTGGGGGCTAATCTCGGCGGCCACCGCCTTCATTCATGGGCCGTGGCAGTTCTATATCATGCGCTTCTTGCTGGGGGTGGCCGAGGCGGGGTTCTATCCCGGCGTGATCCTCTACCTTTCGGGCTGGTTTCCCGGCGAGCACCGCGCCTGGGCGGTGAGCCGGTTCTACATCGCGCTGCCGCTGGCGTTCATTGCCATGGGGACCCTAGCTGCGCCGCTGCTGGCGCTGGATGGCTGGCTGGGACTGCGCGGCTGGCAGTGGCTGCTGATCGCCGAGGGGCTGCCTTCGGTGCTGCTCGCAGCCGTTTTGCTCGCCGCCCTGCCCGACCGGCCTGAAACCGCGCGCTGGCTGAGCGATGACGAACGCACCTGGCTGACGGCTGCGCTTTGCGCCGAAGCCGCCGCGACCGGCGATGTACCCCATTCGCTGCTGCGCGCGCTGCTCCACCCCGCCGTGCTGATGCTGGGTCTGGCGAATGCGCTCAATTTCCTCGCGATCAACGCGATCACCTTTTCCGCGCCCAACTTGCTCGCGCGCGATACCGGGCTGAATGTGGCGGGCGTGGGGCAGATCGTCTCGGCAGGCGGTGTTGCCATTGCTTTTGGGCTACTCATCGTCAGCCTGCTGGTCGGCAAGACCGTGACGCGCACGCTGGCGACCTATGCCGGCCTGATGCTGGCAGCGAGTGGCGGCATGGCGCTGCTGTGGCTGGGCGGCACGGCGGCCACCTCGACCGGAGGCTATATCCTGTTCGTGGGCGCGGCGCAGACGGCGGGGATGCTGCCGCTGGCGATCATCAGCCGCCTTGTCCCCCCGGCAGACCGCGCGGCAGGCCTTGCGATGGCGAACACCATTTCGCAGTGCGGCGCGTTCTTGGGCCCTTTGATCTGGGGCTTGGCTGCCAGTGCGACAGGCAGCTACAACCTCGGCGTGGCGCTGCTGCTGCCCTTTGCCCTCGCTTCGGCCGTGACGGCGCTGCTGGTGCGCCGGGCGAGCGCTCGGCCCGCCTGACGCGCCTGCCACCCCAACCAACCTCCCCCGAACGGGGGGGCAGGTCAGTTCGCCGTGACGGAGCCTGTTACTACACCACCCCGAAGGCCAGCATCGCGTCGGCCACTTTCTTGAAACCCGCGATATTGGCGCCCTTCACGTAGTCGATATAGCCGCCGCCCTGATCGCCATAGGCGAGGCAGGACTGGTGGATGCCAAGCATGATGTCCTTGAGCATCTGCTGCAGCTCCTCTTCCTTCCACGAGCGGCGTTCGGAGTTCTGGCTCATCTCGAGGCCCGAAACCGCAACGCCGCCCGCGTTGCTCGCCTTACCCGGCGCGTAGAGCAGCTTCGCCGCCTTAAACACGTGGACGCCGTCGAGGTCGGTGGGCATGTTCGCGCCTTCGGAGACCGCTCGGCAGCCGTTGGCGACAAGCAGCTTCGCATCCTCACCCAAGAGTTCGTTCTGTGTGGCGCAGGGCAGCGCGACGTCGCAGGGTACACCCCACGGGGTCTTGCCCGCCATGAATGTCGCGCCCGGGAACGCAGTGACATAGTCCTCGATCCGGCCGCGGCGGTGGGTCTTGTGGGTCTTCACCCAGTCGATCTTCTCCTGATCGATCCCGTCCGGATCATGGATAAAGCCGCCGGAATCGGACAGCGTGAGGACCTTGCCGCCCAGCTGCACGATTTTTTCCGCCGCATGGGTGGCCACGTTGCCCGAGCCGGAGATCACCGCCGTTTTGCCGGTCAGGTCCTCGCCTTTGGTGGCGAGCATGTTGGCGAGGAAATAGACCGCGCCGTAGCCGGTCGCCTCTGTGCGGATGAGCGAGCCGCCCCATTCGAGGCCCTTGCCGGTGAGCACACCGGTGAAGTTGTTGGTGATGCGCTTGTACTGGCCGAACATGAAGCCGATCTCGCGCCCGCCCACGCCGATATCGCCCGCGGGCACATCTACATCCGCGCCAATGTGGCGGTAGAGCTCGGTCATGAAGGACTGGCAGAAGCGCATGATCTCGCGCACGCTCTTGCCCTTGGGATTGAAGTTCGAACCGCCCTTGCCGCCGCCCATGGGCAGGCCGGTGAGCGCGTTCTTGAAGGTCTGCTCGAACGCGAGGAACTTGAGCACGCTTTCGTTGACGCTGGGGTGGAAGCGGATGCCGCCCTTGTAGGGGCCGATCGCGTTATTGTTCTGCACGCGCCAGCCGCGCTGCACGCGGATGTTGCCCGCATCGTCTTCCCAGCAGACGCGGAAACTCACGATGCGGTCCGGCTCGGCAATCCGGCGCAGGATCTGCTGCGCGTGGTATTGCTCCTTGTCCTCCATGAATTCGAAGATGTCTTCCGCAACTTCCTGCACCGCCTGAACAAATTCAGGCTGGTGTGGATTGCGCTTGTTCACGCCTGCCATGAAAGTCGGCAGGTCCACATGATCGGTAACGGCCACAGCATTCTCCCCCTTTGGCGAAACCGGTTTTCGGCTTCAGGATTGGTGTGCGACCACGGATCAAAGCCGCTCGTCCGGTATGGCCCAGCGAGTCGCGCTTGATGCTTTCGAATGTTTACCCGGTTTTGGTGCGCACGAAAGTGTGCCCCGACACTTTCAGCACTTTCAGGGTGCCGGGGCGGCCCCAAGCAGCGCATCGAACGCGGCATTGGCATCAAGGTGCGCCGCGTCATCCGGATTGGGGGCTTTGGGCGCTGCCTTGGCCGGAGCTTTAACGGGCGTTTTCGGGCGCACCGGCACGGCCGCTTTGACCGTTGACTTTGCTGCCGGTTTGGCAGGCACTTTTGCGGATGGGGCTGGCGTGATCGCGGCGGGCAGCGCTGCAGCGGGTGAAACCAAAGAAGCAGTCTCCTCGGGAGGCTTTGCCGCCGAGCGCTGCGGAGCGGGTGCAGTTCCGGCCCGGCGCGAAGGCGGCAGGCTGTAGGTCTTTACCCCGCGCAGCGGCACGACACCCTTTGCTGGTGGCTCCACCGGTGCAAGCTCCGCATCGGGCGCAGGCGGACCAGCGGGGGCTGCGGCTTCGGCTGGTTCGGCCACTGGCCCGAGTTTTCCGGCAAGACTGAGCAGTTGCGCGGCAAGCATGCGGTCCACCGCAGGCGCGATCTCGTCGACCTTGTAGCGCATGAATCCGCCGACAACATATTCGAACAGGATCCGCGAGCCCTTCCCCGCAGGCGTGGCGGTCGGCTTGACCGTCATGGTCATCGTGGCCGAAAGCGCTTCGCTCTGCAGCGGGCCGAGCGCGCCGACGAGCCGCATCGCCCGCGGCGGCTCGATATAGACGACGCGCATGTGCTGTACGCCGCCAAGGCGCTGGCCAGCGGGAGCATCGTCCGGGCGGGGCAGCAATTCGCAGAAGCAGCCCCCGACGACGGGATCGAACGTGAGATTGGCCGCTTCGCCGGAGAATGTATGCTGGCTGGACCACCACTGCGCCGGGGTGATGAGCGTGCGCCAGGCCTCAGCCGGCAGGGCGGTAACTTCGGCGGCGAGCCGCACGACGAAGCCGTTCTCGGACTTGGTCACAACCTCGGCAGACGCTGGCTGGGCGAATGCAGCCAGGGGCACAAGGAGCAGCTTCGCAGCCCATGCGGTCCGCTTCGTGCCGTACATCATGCCCTCCCCGCCGCAGCGCCACATTGGCTCAGGCGCGGGTCTGTACCAGAATAGCCTCGATGGCACCTGTCACCGCGTCCATATCCGCCATCCCGTCAACCCGGCTGACGATCCCGTGCGCTTCGTAGATCGGCAGGATCGGCGCGGTTTTGGCGCGGTACTCGCCCATGCGCGTGCGCACGGTTTCCTCGTTGTCGTCAGGCCGGCGCTTGAACTCGTGGCTGCCGCACTTGTCGCAGGTGCCTTCCGCCACCGGCTTCTCGAACACGTCGTGATAGCCTTTGCCGCAGCTGGCGCAGCTGTAGCGACCGGTGATGCGCTCGACCAGCGCGTCCTCGTTCACTTCAAGCTCGATCACATGATCAAGCGAGCGGCCACGCGCGCTCAGGATCTCGTCGAGCGAGGCGGCCTGCGGTGCGGTGCGCGGATAGCCATCGAAGATCGCGCCCTGCCCCTCGGGCATCGTGTCCAGCTCGTCGCCGATCAGCGCAGAGACGATCTCGTCGGAGACCAGCTCGCCCGCATCCATGACGGCCTTGGCTTTGAGGCCCACGGGGGTTCCGGCCTTGACCGCGGCGCGCAGCATGTCACCAGTGGAGAGCTGCTTCATGCCGTGCCGCTCAACCAGCCGCTGTGCCTGCGTACCCTTGCCCGCTCCTGGCGGCCCCAACAGGATGATATTCACGCCCGCAATCCCCTCTTCCGCCCGTCCGTCTAACGCTGAGCCGCCCGGTTACCCGGCCCACCAGTCAGCGCATGCGGCCCTTAAGCTTGGCCTTCTTGATCAAATCGCCATACTGGTGCGCCAGCAGATGCGACTGGATCTGGGTAATGGTGTCGACCGTCACGTTGACCACGATCAACAAGCTGGTGCCACCGAAAAACAGCGAGCCCATCCCCGTCTGCGCCATGATCGCTTCCGGAACCACGCAGACCGCCGTGATATAGGCCGCGCCCAGCACCGTGATGCGGGTCAGCACATAATCGAGATAGTTGGCGGTGTTCTTGCCCGGCCGAATGCCGGGAATGAAGCCGCCATTGCGCTTGAGATTGTCGGCCGTTTCTTCTGGATTGAATACCACGGCGGTGTAGAAAAAGCTGAAGAAAATGATGCCAAGCGCATAGAGCACCATGTAGACCGGCTTGCCGTGACCGAGATACTGATTCAGCCCGACGATGAACTGGCCCATCGTGGAATCCGGCGACACCGAATTGCCCGCGAACTGCGTGATCGTCAGCGGCAGCAGCAGCAGCGAGCTGGCGAAGATCGGCGGGATCACACCGGCGGTATTAAGCTTCAAGGGCAAGTGACTGCGATCCGCCGCCATCATGCCCTTCTGGGTTACGCGCTTGGGATACTGGACAAGCAGGCGGCGCGAGGCGCGCTCGAAAAAGCAGATGAAGATCACGACGCCGACGAGCATCGCGAGCACACCAAACACCATGAACGGGCTGAGCGCGCCGGTGCGGCCCTGATCGAACAGGTTGCCGAAGAACGTGGGCATCTGAGCAACGATGCCAGCCATGATGATCAGCGAAACGCCGTTGCCGATGCCGCGGCTGGTGATCTGCTCGCCCAGCCAAAGCAGGAACATGGTGCCGCCGATGAGGCTGACGACCGCGCCGATGCGGAACACGTAGCCGGGATCGACGACGGCTTGCAGACCGCTTGATGCACCAAAGGCTTCGAGCCCGGTGGCGAGGAACCAGCCCTGAATGGCGGTGAGGAACACTGCGCCATAGCGGGTGTATTGGTTGAGCTTCTTGCGCCCGCTTTCGCCTTCTTTCTTCAGCGCCATCAGCGAGGGATGCAGCGATGCGGCCAACTGCACCACGATCGAGGCGGTGATATAGGGCATCACGCCCAGCGCGATGAGGCTCATGCGTTCGAGCGAGCCGCCCGAAAACGCATTGAAGATATCGAGAATGCCGCCGCGCGTCTTGCTCGCCAGGCTTTCGAGGATCAGCGGGTTTATCCCCGGCAGCGGCACGAAGCTCAGGAACCGGAACACGACCAGCGCGCCGACCGTGAACCAGATGCGCGACTTGAGTTCTGTCGCCTTCGAGAAGTTGGCCAGATTGAGTGTGCTGGCGATGTTATCGGCGCGGGATGCCATTGTGAGGTTTCAAGCCTTGCTGATGGGCCAGCTGCGGAACACATCCCGCAGCGCCTTGTTGGCTAGCCCATATAGGGAGGGTTCGGCAATGTCGAACCCCCTCCCTATATTTCTCCGCACTGGCGCAGCGGGCCACGAGGAGCCCGCAGCGCCAGCCGGTTAGCCTTCGCGCGTCACTTGGCGGCCTTGGCCGTCTTATTGACTTCGCGGCGCGCGGTCTTCTTCTCGTGCTCGCTGGGCACGGCCTCCGGCAGCGTAACCGACCCGCCAAGCGCCTCGACCGCCGCACGGGCGCCCTTGCTCACGCCTTCGACCGCGAAGCTGGCCTTGGTGGTGAGTTCACCCTTGGCGAGGAGGCGCACACCGTCCTTGCCGCCGCGCGCCAGTCCAGCGGCCTTGAGCGCAGTGTGGTCGATCGTGGCGGCCGCATCAAGCTTGCCGGCGTCGATCGCCTTCTGGATCATGCCGAGGTTCACTTCGGCGAAATCCTTGGCGAAGATATTGTTGAAGCCACGCTTCGGGATGCGCATATGCAGCGGCATCTGGCCGCCTTCGAAGCCGTTGACCGAAACGCCCGAACGCGCCTTGGCGCCCTTCTGGCCGCGCCCGGCGGTCTTGCCCTTGCCCGAGCCGATGCCACGGCCGACACGCATGCGCCCCTTGCGCGCGCCATCATTGTCACGGATTTCATTAAGTTTCATGGGTCTGCACTCGCTTTCGCTTTGAGTCGCGCTGATTGAAGCTGCGGCCCTTAGGCGATGCGGCGCGGATTGTCACGCCCTTGATACCATAGGCGGCGGAAATGGCCTGCAAAATCGGACTGGATCGCCATTGTAGTTGGGCAGCAAAGGACGCAATCAGAACAATAAGAGCAACGGGAGAGGTTTATGCGGCGCGTCCAGTTGTTCATCGTGATCCTGCTGGGAGCTCTGGCGCCGGTTGCAAGCTTCGCGGCGCCGAGCCAGAGCACCTTCCAGCGCAAGATGACAGAACGGATCGCCAAGGCGGCCGCCAGCAAGGTTTAACCGGTCGAGGACGACTGGCAGCAATTGAGAGACAATTGCGGCGATCCGGACAAAGGCATGACTATCAATGTCGGGCGAATCTGGTCGTTTTGCCAGAATGGCTCAGCAGAGGAATGCGAGGTGGCTAAGGCCCGCATCGTTAGCGGCATCACGAAAATCGGCCAGCCAGCGCAGTGCGAGAATGTGCGCCTGATGGTAAGGGATCAGGTCTATCTCGACGATGTGCGCTCAGCGGCGACGCCAGACAAGCCGTTCGCGGCGGCTTTCCGGCAGGTCGGCGACGATCTCTATGCGATCCTCACGGTGGACAGCCCCGAGATGACGGCACTGGCCAATCCTGCAACGCTCACCAAGCTCGGCCTTACTGCGGAAGCGGCGTGGGACATGGCAGACCGGCAGCCGCGCGCAAAACTGCCGATGCTACCGGAGCTCAAAACGCTACTGAAAAAGCCGGCAGCGTTTGCCGATGGGGAACGCCTTGGCAGCCTGCTGACGCAGCGCAACACATTTGAGAAGATCGCCGCCTTGGTGGGGCCGGATCTTTTCGTGCATGTGGTTTTTGACGGCTTCGTTTTCGTGGCGGCACTGCCCGATGGACCGGCGCTGGAAGACTTTGCCGCAACAGTGAGCAAGGATTGTGCCGGGCAGGAATGCTGCATCTCACCGCACATCTACCGGTTCAGGAACGGGCAATGTCGGATCGCAAACAAAGGTGCGTGACGCGCCACAGGCAACGCCCGTTTTTCACGGGCGGGGGTGTCCGACAGACCGCTTCTAACGCCGAGAGCGGGCTGAGCACAAGGGAGAGGAACCGATGATCCACACCAGCCACGCCCGTATTGCGGCACTGAGCATCGCGGCGGCCCTTCCCGCCTCGCTCGCCGCGCAGTCCGCGCAGCCTGCCTCGACCCAAGGTGAAGTCTCGCTCACCATCTACAACAACGATCTGGCGCTGGTGCAGGATACGAGGGCGATCACGCTGCCGATCGGCCGTACCCGGCAGGAATTTCCCGATGTGTCCGCCGCGATCCGGCCCGAGACGGTAACGCTTTCGGGCACCGGAGCGGGGATCATCGAGCAGAACTTCGATTACGACCTTCTCTCGCCCGCAAAGCTGCTGGACAAGGCCGTGGGCCAAATGGTGACCGTGGTGCGCACCAACCCCGCGACCGGCGCAGAAACGCGCGAGCAGGCCTTGGTGCTGGCCAACAACGGCGGCACGATCGTGCGGATCGGCGAGCGGATCGAGGTGCTGGAGCAATATGGCGCGCGCATCCTGTTTTCCGGCCTGCCGCCGAGCCTGCGCGCCCGGCCCACGTTGTCTATAACGCTCAATGCCAGCACCGCAGGCCCCCGCCCGCTCACGCTGAGCTATCTGTCCTCGGGCTTTGGCTGGAAGGCGGACTATGTCGCGCTGTTTGATGAAGCGCAGGGCAAGATGGACCTGCAGGGCTGGATCACGCTGACAAACAATACCGGCACGGGTTTCCCCAATGCGCGCGTTCTCCTGGTGGCAGGAAGCCCCGGACAGGAGAATGGCAGCTACAACAATGGTTACAGGGGCGGCAACATGGGGCGCGGCCGCGTGCCCCCCCAGATCGCCTACAAACCCGGGACGCAGAGCGCGGATCGGGAGCAACTGGGAGACTATTATCTCTATCCCATCGCGGCGCGCACCACGGTTGCCAATGCACAGCAGAAGCAGGTGAGCTTCCTCGATGTAGCCGGAGCGCCCGCCAGCAAGGGCTACTACTTCCGCAACGACTGGCTGGGCGCATCGAACGAAGCACAGAGCTTTGCCACGGTGCTCAACCTTTCCACCGCGCGCGGCAGCGGCGTGGGCGATGCGCTGCCCGCGGGCACGGTGCGCGTCTATATGCGCGATGCGCGCGGGCAGCCGCAGTTCATCGGCGAGAAGGGGATCGACCACACCCCGATGGGCTCGAAGCTTTCGCTGCGCACGGGCGAAGCGTTCGATGTGAAAGTGCAGCCGACGGTTGAAGCGCGCGAGAAGATCACCCGCGCAGAGTGGGACCGGACGGCACGCTACCGCGTGACGGTGCACGGCAAGACCGAGGACGTCACGGCGGAGCGGTATCGGGAATACTGGCGCACGTCGATGGCCTACAAGATCACCAACGCGCGGCCTTCGCCCGTGAAAGTGGAAGTGGTGCAGGCCGGGCTCGACAACTGGTGGAGCGACACGCGGGTGCCGTCGGAAACGGTCAAAGGCACACAGCGCTCGCTGGATGAGCGCACGTGGACCATCGATGTGCCGGCGAACGGCGAAACCACCCTCACCGTCCAGTTCGACACGCGCTACTGAGCGCCCGAACGGTGGCCCGCGTTCTTTTCTTGCTGGCCCCAATGGCTGCTGCGCTGGCTGCCGCACTGGCTGCTGTGCGGCCCGCTGCGGCGCAAGAGGCCGCCGTGCTTTCGGCGGTGCCCGATGCCGTAGCGGTAACGATCTACCGCGCGCCTGACCGCGCTGCCGATCAGGCCATGAATCTCGGCTGGCTTGAAGGTTTCGCACTGATCACCGAAACGCGCACCGTTGAGATTCCGGCAGGCGAGGCGACGATCCGGTTTGAAGGCGTAGCGGGGGGCATCCTGCCCGAGTCTGCGTTGGTCACGGGCCTGCCTGCGGGGGTACGCGAGAAGAACCTCGATGCCGATCTGCTTTCGGCGCGCAATCTCTATGCCCGCGCCTTTGGCCGCCCGGTGATCCTGCGGCGGCACCGGGGCAAGGACGGCAAAGGCGCGGTGACCGAAGAGCGCGCGGTCATCCGCTCCGCCCCCGATGGCGCGGCGATCCTGCAGACCAAGGACGGCTTTGAAGTGGCCAATTGCGGGCGCGGGATCGAGGATGCGCTGGCCTATACCGAGATGCCCGAGGGGCTGTCGGCCAAGCCCACGCTTTCGGTGCGAACGGAAAGCCCGGTGGCCTCGCGCGCGACGATCACGCTGTCCTACCTCGCCTGGGGGTTTGACTGGCAGACCAACTATGTCGTCAGCCTCGATCCCGCGACAGGCAAGGCGGACATGCTGGCATGGGTTACGCTGGCCAGCAGCGATCCGACCAGCTTTGCCGATGCGGCGACTGCGGTGGTGGGCGGCAAGGTGAACCGCGAGGACGCGCAAGAACGGCCCGAGGCGCAGGACCGCGAACTGGTGCTGCAATGCTATCTGGGGGGACGCCCCGTTCCTTCCCCGGCGGTCATGCAGGGCGACATGGCGGCGATGTCGATGATGGCCCCCATGTCCGCCTCCATCATCGTCTCCGCGCAGAGGCGCAGCGCACCAATGATGGAAGCGGCAGTCAAAGTCACCGCGGAAGGCCTCGGCGATCTCAAGCTCTACCGGGTGCCGGTGCCGACCACCGTGGCCTCCAACGCGCAGAAGCAGGTCATGATGCATGATCTGCAGGGGGTAAAGTTCAAGGTGTTCCACACCGCCACGCTGGAGGACGGCTCGGACAACCAGGCCGCGATCAAGCTGCGCACGCGCAACCGCAAGGAAGAAGGGCTCGGCGTGGCGCTCCCGGGCGGCCCGGCTGCGGTGTTCGAGCCGCATGGGGACGAGCGGTTGCTCGTCGGCAGGGGCGGCATGGGCAACTATGCGGTAGGCGAGGATGTCGAACTGACACTCGGCGCGTCGCCGGGTGTTCAGGTGCAGGTGCGGACCACGGCGGGAACAAGCAAGCAGCGCGACCTTGAGGCGACGGTGACCAATGCCAACCCTTGGCCGATCTCGTTCGAGGGCACCGTCAGCCTTGACGATGGCGACCTGATTGAGAAACCCTCGAGCCGCCTGACGCGCAAATTTGGCCGCCCGATCTGGACCGCCGCCGTGCCTGCCAATGGTACGGCAACGCTGCGCTATCGCGTGGTCAACCCAGAATGATAGCGGCAGTCACGGGTCGTCAGGAAGTCAAATCAGCGTGGCGGCAAGCGGCCCTAGTTCGGCAAAGTAGCGGGCGATGGCATCGGCGGCCTTGTCGGTCAGCATCAGGAAAGCACGGCGGCGATCAGCCTGGTCTTCGGCGCGCTGGAGCAAGCCGGCATCGGTCATCTGGCTGATCCAGCGCAGCGCCGTGGTAGGCGGGACGCCCGATGCGATGCACAGCGAGGTGATCGAAACGCGCACATGCTCTGCGCGCGCGGCGGTGAGATCGAGCAACATGTCCCACGCAGGATCGGCAAAGAGCTCCGCTTCAAAGAAGCGCGTACGAAGCTGGCGCTGGCGGATGATCCGGCGAACGAGCCGCGGGTCAGGCAGCGAAGGCCGCACGGTGCGCGCGAGCCGATCGGTGGCATCATCGCTGCGCAGCGGTTCCCGGGCCTCGTCAAATGGAAAGGCGACCGCCTCTCTCCCCGCAGGCCCCGGACCAGCGGAAAGCTGCTCAAGCTTCTGTGCGATCTGCCCGACTTGCTCGGTCAGCCGGAACAGGACGAGACGGTCCTCATCGGACAATTCGCGCACGCGGTTACCCGCTTGGGGCAGCGCCCGTGCCAGCGCGATCATGCGCTCTGCACGGCTGGGCATGACGAGGATCTGCGCATCGCTGCCGGAGAGGCTGGCAAACACGCTGTCAAGTGCCGCCATGCTGGTCGACACAACCAGCGGCGCGCGGCGCGCTGCGGCCCGAATGGCAAGCCGGGCCAGATCGATCCGCCATGCATCCTCATCCATCGGGCAATCGACCAGCAGCACATCGCTGTGATCGGCCAGAAACAGCAAGTCCAGCCCGCCAACCTGAGCAAGGCGGCAACCTGTGGCCGCAACATCTTCGGCCATCTCGGCGCGGACATAGCTGCGATCGGCAAAAACCGAGACCGGCAACAGCGCCGAAGCGTTCCCAGAACCCGCACGATCTGGCTCCCGTCCCGGCCCGCGGCCGATATCAAACCCTGTTCGTGCCTCACTCATGCGCAGCGAGCCCCTTCTTAAGGCATCGGGTGGCTATCACACGGCCCCGAACATCTGCGTAATTAGATATACCAGAATGAACGCCGCTCCGAGGTCTCACAGAGCACGGCCCCGCTTGCTCTGCATCCGGCCTCCAATATTCGGGCTGCTACGTTCCGGTCGCTGCGTGCAGGTCGGGGCTCTCAGGCACGCAGATTGATCACATACGCGGTGATCAGTGTCGAAAAAATGATTAAGAATGCCAAACCGACATACGAAATACCGGAAAAAATCAAAATACTGTTTCGTAATCTGATGATATTCTCCCATGATGGGAAATTTCTTATCGGATTACCCTTGATCTTTTCCTTATCTCCATCTGTTTTTGGCTCAACCACCGGCGCATCTTCGACAATGGCCAAAGTACGACCAACCAGATTATACTTCCTCAAAGCGGCCCGATTAGGAATTCCGAGCTGGTGCATGACCTGGGCAATATGGTTATCGACTGTTGACGGCGCGATCCCCAGCTTGCGGGCGATTTCCTTAGAACTAAGTCCTTCCGTCACCAATTCGACACATTCGTGCTGTCGCCGCGTCAGCGGCCGTGTCAAATTGGCACGCACTCCATCTTGAACCATGACCGCCTTCATCCAACGCTGATCACGCCGATCAGGGCTCTAGCCAATACGTATTCTGCCAGACTGGCCTCGTAACTCTGGATAAAATCGTACGAATAATCAGTTCAATATGGGGCGGTATTTTTCCCTATCAATATGCCTTTCTCAAAAATCACTATTTACCACGAAATTATCTCTAGATCTCTAGTGTATCAGCAAGAGTTTATTTCATGAGGCCTACGCCCAAAGGACTTTTGCGGTCACCTCTAGGGCTTCATCTCCAATGCATTCCGGATCATGTTCACCTAGTTTTAAACGGCGAAACGGCGGATTGGCCATTGCTCATGAGGGTTGCCGCGGGCCTGGGTGGTTACGGCAACTGCTATCCGTTGGGCGCGTTTGCGCGCCCATCCCGCTGACCCAATGCAGACTGCATCGCAGGTGTGGGCTGCAATCGCCGGTTCGTTAACACGAACTGCCTAGGATGCCATAACGGGGGCGCAGTGCCCGGCAGACGTGTCTGCAAGGTACGCTGCGCCCCCACCGCGCGGGACACGAATACCTCTGTCCGGTGAGGGACTGGCGCACACTGCGGTCGACCGGGAGAACCAGACGCGAAAAGGGCCCCGGCATTGCTGCCGAAGCCCTTCAAATTCTGCCGGAGTAGTGCGCCTTAGCCGACCACTTCCACCATGTGCGGAAGCTTGGCGATGGCGCCGCGGACCTCTGCGGTGTCCTCCAGCTCGACAACGCGGTGCATCTTGCCAAGGCCAAGACCGACAAGGATCCTCTTCTGGTGCTCCGGACGGCGGATGGGCGAGCCGATCTGTTTGATCTTGATGGTGGCCATGGTTCTTACTCCACGATGGCTTCGGCGGCGGCATCAGCCTCCACCGCAGTGACCGCACCGCCGCGGCCGAGCAGGTCGGCAATCTTCTTGCCACGGCGCTGCGCGACCGACTTCGGCGAAGTCTGCTCGGTGAGAGCGTCGAACGTCGCGCGGATCATGTTGTAGGGGTTGGACGAACCGACCGACTTGGTCACCACGTCGGCAACGCCGAGGCTTTCGAACACTGCGCGCATCGGGCCACCGGCGATGATACCGGTACCGGCCGGGGCCGAACGCAGGTTCACCTTGCCCGCACCGAACCGGCCCTTGCCGTCATGGTGCAGCGTGCGGCCTTCCTTGAGCGGAATGCGCACCATGGTCTTCTTCGCCGAAGCGGTCGCCTTGGTGATCGCTTCCGGCACTTCGCGGGCCTTACCATGGCCGAAGCCGACGCGGCCCTTGCCATCGCCAACCACGACGAGCGCGGCAAAACCAAAGCGCTTTCCGCCCTTCACCGTTTTGGAGACACGGTTGATATGAACCAGCTTTTCGATCAGCTCTTCGCCGCCGTCCTCATCGCGGCCACCACGGCCACCACGGTCATCACGGCGGCCACGGCCACCACGCTCGCCGCCAGGGCCTCCGCGGTCATTGCCGCCGCGCCCACGGCCACGATCGCCACGCGGCGCTCCACGACCCTCGCGCGGGGCGTCAGGGGCAGCAGCGTCAGTCACGGGTGCACCGTCCAGGGTGATATCATCAGCCATCGTTTAGAACTCCAGCCCGTTTGCGCGGGCAGCATCGGCGAGCGCCTTGACGCGGCCGTGGAACAGGAAGCCGCCGCGATCGAACACGACAGTGGTGATGCCGGCGGCCTTGGCGCGTTCAGCAATATCCTTGCCTACCTGCGCAGCGGCATCGACATTGGCGCCGATCTGGCCCTTGACCAGCGTCGAGGCAGCAGCCAGCGTCTTGCCGGCGGCGTCGTCAATGATCTGGGCGTAGATGTGGCGGCCGGAGCGGTGCACCGAAAGGCGCGGACGTCCACCGGAACGAGCCTTGAGCGCAGTACGGACGCGCTGGCGGCGGCGATCGAAGAGCGAGAGCTTGGGCATTACTTCTTCTTCCCTTCCTTGCGGAAGATGAACTCGCCGGCGTACTTGATACCCTTGCCCTTGTAAGGCTCGGGCTTGCGCCAGCGGCGAATCTCAGCGGCCACCTGGCCGACTTTCTGCTTGTCGATCCCGGAGATGAGCACCGTGGTGTTGTCCGGGGTCTTGATGTCGATACCATCGGGGATAGCGAAGTCGACATCATGGCTATAGCCAAGCTGCAACTTCAGGTTCTTGCCCTGAGCCGCGGCACGATAGCCGACGCCCGTGATGTTGAGGGTCTTGGTGTACCCTTCGGTAACGCCGGTCACCAGGTTATCCACGAGCGTGCGCTGCATGCCCCAGAACGCCCGGGCGGCTTTGGTATCGTTGGCCGGCTTTACGAGGATGGCACTGCCGTCCATCGTGTAGCTGATTTCTTCGCGCATGGTCAGTGTGAGCGTGCCCTTGGGGCCCTTCACGGTGATCACGCCGTTCGCGATATCCGCGGTGACGCCGCTGGGGATCGTCACCGGCTTCTTGCCGATGCGGCTCATCAGAACACCTCCGCGAGGACTTCGCCGCCGACGTTGGCCGCGCGTGCTTCGGCATCCGAGAGCACGCCCTTGGGCGTCGAGACGATGGTTATGCCAAGACCGTTGCGCACGACCGGCAGTTCCTTGGAACCCGAATAGACGCGGCGACCGGGCTTTGAGACCCGGGCGACGTGCTTGATGGCGGGCTGGCCTTCGAAATACTTCAGCTCGATGCGCAGCTGCGGGTGGGCGCCGGTGGCGTCCTCGCTGAAGCCGCGGATGTAACCTTCGCGCTGGAGAACTTCGAGCACATGCAGGCGAAGTTTCGACGCGGGGGAAACCACCGAGTCCTTCTTGGCCTGCTGGCCGTTGCGGATGCGGGTGAGCATATCACCCAGGGGATCGGTCAATGCCATCTCAGGGTCCTTACCAGCTCGACTTGGTCACGCCGGGGATCATCCCCTTGTTGGCGAGATCGCGCAGTTCGATGCGGCACAGGCCAAACTTGCGGTAATATCCCCGCGGGCGGCCAGTCGTGTTGCAGCGGTTGCGCACCCGGGTCGGGTTCGCATTGCGCGGCAGTTCTGCCATCTTGAGGCGCGCGATAAGGCGCTCACCGTCATCAAGCTTCTCGTCGGCCGCGACGGCCTTGAGCGCGGCATACTTCGCCGCGTACTTTACAACGAGCTTCTTGCGACGCTCATTCTTGTTGATGGAACTCAGTTTCGCCATGGACTTAAGCTCTCTTCTTCTAACAGGGGGCGAACCGCCGGATCATGCCGGCAGCTCCAGCCCGGGGAACCTTACGCGGCCTGCTGCTCTTCAGCAGCTTCGCGCGGGAACGGAAAACCGAACAGACGGAGCAGCTCGCGTGCTTCGTCATCGGTCTTGGCGGTGGTGGTCACGATGATGTCCATGCCGCGGACCTTCTCAATCTGGTCGTAGCTGATCTCCGGGAAGATGATCTGCTCTTTAAGACCCATCGCATAGTTGCCGCGCCCGTCAAACGACTTCGGGTTGAGGCCGCGAAAGTCGCGGATACGGGGCATGGCAATCGTGATCAGGCGGTCGAGGAATTCATACATCCGCTCACGGCGCAGGGTGACCTTGCAGCCGATCGGCATGCCCTCACGCAGCTTGAACTGCGCGATCGACTTCTTCGCCTTGGTGATCACCGGCTTCTGGCCCGCGATGAGTTCCATCTCGGCAGCGGCGGTGGTGACCTTCTTCTTGTCCTGGCTTGCCTCGCCCACGCCCATGTTGAGAGTGATCTTGGTGATGCGCGGGATCTCCATGTGATTACCATAGCCGAACTTCGCCTGCATCGCCGCTGCGATCTCAGTGTCGAACTTCGACTTCATCCGCGGGACGTAAGTTGCTGTGTCAGACATCGATGGTCTCCCCGGATTTGACGGCCACACGGACCTTCTTTCCGTCAATCGTCTCGAACCGCACGCGCGTGGGCTTGCCGTCCTTGCCTGCAAGGCCAACCTTAGAGATGTGCATCGGAGCCTCGCGGCGGTCGATGCCGCCCTGCGGGTTCTCCTGCGTGGGCTTGCGGTGCCGCGCGGCGATGTTCACACCGGCGACAACGACCTTGTCATCCTTTGGCATTACCTGCAGCACCGTGCCGGTGCGCCCCTTGTCCTTGCCCGAACGGACGACGACAGAATCGCCCTTCTTGATCTTGGCAGCACCCATCACAGCACCTCCGGCGCAAGGCTGATGATCTTCATGAAGCCGCGCGCACGCAGTTCGCGGACCACGGGGCCAAAAATACGCGTGCCGATCGGCTCTTCGTTCTTACCGACGAGCACGGCGGCATTGGTGTCGAAGCGGATCACGCTGCCATCGGCGCGGCGCACATCCTTCCGGGTGCGCACGATCACTGCGCGGTGAACATCGCCCTTCTTGACGCGGGCACGCGGCTGCGCTTCCTTGATCGACACGACGATCACGTCGCCAACGCCCGCAAACCGGCGCTTCGACCCGCCCAGCACCTTGATGCACTGGACGCGCTTGGCGCCGCTATTGTCAGCGACTTCGAGATTGGACTGCATCTGGATCATTGATCCGGTTCCTTCTCACTGGCTTGCCGGAACAAGTCCGGCAGTTCCAAAAATGTTTAGGCTCAGACGTCGGCTTCGACTGCAGCGGCCTTGCCGGCCTGCACGCGGTCGATAACCTTCCAGGTCTTAAGCTTCGAAATCGGCGCTGTCTCTTCGATGCGGACCGTTTCACCCGTGGAGAACGAATTTGTCTCATCGTGCGCGTGGTACTTCTTCGAGCGGCGGATGATCTTCCCGTAGAGTGGGTGCTTCACCTTCCGCTCGACCTTGACAACCACGGTCTTGTCGGTTTTGTCAGAGACGATCGTCCCGATCAGAATACGCTTGGGCATAGTGCTTTCCTTACGCCTTCGCGGCCGAGCTGCGCTCGGTCTGCAGCGTCTTGATGCGGGCGATGTCGCGGCGGACTTCCCGGATGCGCGCGGGGCGCTCGAGCTGGTTGGTGGCCGCCTGGAAGCGGAGGTTGAATTGCTCGCGCTTCAGCTCGCCGAGATCAGCCGAAAGCTGGTCATCCGACTTGACGCGCATGTCTTCAAACTTTGCCATCATTCGCCTCCGAGGTGCGATGTGTCACCCAGGCGGGCGACAACCTTGGTCTTGATAGGCAGCTTCATCGCAGCGCGGCTGAACGCCTCGGCAGCGAGCGGACCCGCGACGCCATCGAGTTCGAACAGGATGCGGCCGGGCTTGACCCGTGCTGCCCAGTATTCAATCGCGCCCTTGCCCTTGCCCTGGCGGACTTCGGCGGGCTTCTTGGTGACCGGCACATCGGGGAAGATGCGGATCCAGAGGCGGCCCTGACGCTTGATGTGGCGCGTGATCGCACGGCGAGCCGCCTCGATTTGGCGCGCGGTTACCCGGTCCGGCTCCATCGCCTTCAGGCCATACGAGCCGAAGTTGAGGTCCGTGCCGCCTTTGGCATCGCCCTTGATCCGGCCCTTAAAGGCCTTGCGGAACTTGGTCTTTTTCGGTTGCAACATGGTGCTTACTCTACCTTAGCGCCGGTCGGAGGCTGGACGGACGCCGGAGGTTTGAGCCTCCATCATCAACCGGTCCTGCGCCATCGGATCGTGGCCGAGAATCTCGCCCTTGAAGATCCAGGTCTTGATGCCGATCACGCCGTAGGCGGTGTGTGCGACAGCTTCGGCATAATCGATGTTCGCACGCAGCGTGTGAAGCGGCACGCGACCTTCGCGGTACCACTCAACGCGCGCGATTTCCGCGCCGCCGAGACGGCCGCCGCACGTGATCTTGATGCCCTCGGCGCCAAGGCGCAGAGCGGACTGCACCGCGCGCTTCATTGCGCGGCGGAAAGCAACGCGGCGAACGAGCTGGTCGGCAATACCCTGCGCAACAAGCTTTGAGTCTATCTCGGGCTTGCGGATTTCGACGATATTAAGCTTCACGTCGCTCGCGGTCATCTTGGCCAACTTGCTGCGCAACTTTTCGATGTCCGCACCCTTTTTACCGATGATCACACCGGGACGGGCAGCGTAGATAGAGACGCGGCACAGCTTGGCTGGACGCTCGATCACCACCTTGGAGATGGCGGCCTGCGGCAGGTGCTCCATGATGAACTTGCGCATGGCAAGGTCTTCGCGCAGCAGGTTCTGGTAGCTGCGCCCTTCGGCGTACCACCGGCTGTCCCAGGTGCGGTTGATCTGCAGACGCAGACCGATCGGATTGCTCTTGTGACCCATGATCAGGCCTCCTCAGCAGTTTCGGCCAGCTCACGCACCACGATCCGCAGACGCGAAATGGGCTTGAGAATGCGGGTGGACTTGCCGCGACCACGAGTGTGGAAGCGCTTCATGGTGATCGACTTGCCAACAGAGGCTTCCGCCACAACGAGTGCATCGACATCTAGGTTGTGGTTGTTCTCGGCGTTGGCGATGGCGGAGGCGAGCACCTTGCGGGCATCGACGGCCATAGCCTTCTTCGAGAACGAAAGAATGTTCATAGCCTCTTCAACCCGGCGACCGCGAATGAGCGCAGCGACAAGACCGAGCTTCTGCGCAGAACCGCGGATCTGCGTGCCCACCGAAAGCGCTTCGTTGTCAGCAACGCGGCGCGGGGATTTTTCTTTACCCATCAGCGCTTGCCCTTCTTGTCAGCGGCGTGGCCTGGGAACGTGCGCGTGGGCGCAAATTCACCAAGCTTGTGGCCGACCATCTCTTCGTTGACCGAGACGGGGATGAACTTGTGTCCGTTGTAGACGTTGAACGTCAAGCCAACGAACTGCGGCAGAATGGTCGAACGACGTGACCAGGTCTTGATCGGACCTGCACGCGAGCCGACATCCTGGGCCACTTCGGCCTTCTTCAGGAGGTGCAGGTCGACGAAGGGTCCCTTCCAGACGGAACGTGCCATGGGGTGTTACCTCTTCTTCTTCGCGTGACGCGAACGGATGATCATCTTGTCCGTCTGCTTGTTGTGACGGGTACGGGCGCCCTTGGTGGGCTTGCCCCACGGCGTGACCGGATGACGGCCACCCGAGGTGCGGCCTTCACCACCACCGTGCGGGTGATCGACCGGGTTCTTGGCGACACCGCGGGTCAGCGGGCGACGACCGAGCCAGCGGCCCCGACCGGCCTTGGCAAGGTTCTGGTTCGAGTTGTCGGGGTTCGAGACCGCGCCAACCGTGCCCATGCAATCGCCGCGCAGGTAGCGCTGCTCGCCTGAGTTCAGGCGGACAATAACCATGCCGCGGTCACGGCCGACGAGTTGGACATAAGTGCCTGCCGAACGGGCAATCTGGCCGCCCTTGCCCGGCTTCATCTCCACGTTGTGGATAATCGTGCCGACCGGCATCATGCTGAGTAGCATCGCATTGCCCGGCTTCACGTCGGTCTTCTCGCCGGCGACAATGGTGTCACCCACGGCCAGACGCTGCGGCGCGATGATATAGGTCTGCTCGCCGTCCTCATACTTCACGAGCGCGATGAACGCGGTGCGGTTGGGATCGTATTCCAGACGTTCCACCGTAGCGGGCTGATCCCACTTTCGGCGCTTGAAGTCGATGAACCGATACTTCTGCTTGTGACCGCCCGCGATGCCGCGCGAGGTCACGTGGCCCTTGTTGTTGCGGCCGCCGGTTTTCGACTTGCCCTCGGTCAGCGCCTTGAGCGGCTTGCCCTTCCACAGCGACGACTTGTCGACGAGGATCAGGCCGCGGCGTGCGGGGCTGGTCGGGTTATAGTTCTTGAGTGCCATGTGTCTGCCCTCAGATCCCGCTGGTGACGTCGATCGACTGGCCCGGGGCCAAGGTCACGACAGCCTTCTTGAAATCGGAACGCTTATAGGGCTTGCCCTTCCAGCGCTTGGTCTTGCCATCCTGGTTCAAGGTATTCACTTTCGTGACCTTGACATCGAACAGGGCTTCGACCGCTGCCTTGATCTCCGGTTTGGTCGCCTTGTCGGCAACCTTGAAGACCACGGCGTTGTGCTCGCTTAGCAGAGTCGACTTCTCGGTAATGTGGGGCGCCACGATCACGTCGTAGTGACGCGTGTCAATGCCATCTTTAGCCATTGCAGCGGGCCTCCAGCTTTTCGACCGCAGCGCGCGTGAGCACCAGCGTATCATGCTTCAGGATGTCGTAGACGTTTGCACCGATCGCCGGCAGAACGTTCACACCGACGATATTGCGGGCGGCCATTGCGAAGTTCTCGTTGACCGCATCGCCGTCAACGACCAGCACCTTGCGGCCGAAGCCTGCAGTTGCGAGGGTGGCGACCAGCGTCTTCGTCTTGGCTTCGGTAAGGTCAAGCGTGTCGACCACCACGAGACCGCGGCCATCAGCCTGGGCCTTCGAGGAAAGCGCCATCTTGAGGCCGAGCGCACGCACCTTCTTGTTAAGCGACGGGTTGAAGTCGCGAACGCGGGGACCGTGGGCCTTGCCGCCGCCGATGAAGATCGGAGCCGCGCGGTCACCGTGACGGGCACCACCGCCGCCCTTCTGATTGCCCAGCTTCTTGCCGGTGCGGGCGACATCCGAACGCTCACGCGCGCCGCGAGCAGTACCCCGGCGCTTTTCCAGCTGCCAGGTGACGACGCGGTGCAGAATATCTGCGCGCGGCGCGAGGCCGAACACGGCATCCGACAGCTCGGCTTCGCCGGCTGCGGTGCCATCGAGATTGAGGACCTGAACCTTCACGGGCTTAGCCTTCCTGACCGTCGACGGTGGTCTCGACCGCTGCGGTATCTTCCGCAGGCGTATCGGCAGCCGCCGGGACGTCGTTCATGTTGGCGGCCTGCTTGAGGCCAGCGGGATAAGGGGCCTCAGCGTGACGGTCGATCTTGACCGCATCGCGTACGAGCAGCCAGCCGTTCTTGCTGCCAGGGACCGAGCCTTTGACGAAGATCAGGCCGCGCTCGTCATCCGTCCGGACAACTTCGAGGTTCTGCTGGGTGCGCTGCCGGTCACCCATGTGGCCAGCCATCTTCTTGTTCTTGAACACGCGGCCCGGATCCTGACGGTTACCCGTCGAGCCGTGGGCACGGTGCGAGATCGACACACCGTGGGTGGCGCGCATACCGCCGAATCCCCAACGCTTCATGGCGCCGGCGAAGCCCTTGCCCTGCGTGTGGCCGGTGATGTCGACATACTGGCCAGGCACAAAGTGCGAAGCGGCAATGGTCGAGCCGACTTCGAGCAGCGCGTCGTCTGCGACGCGAAACTCGGCGACTTCCATCTTCAGCTCGACCTCAGCCTTGGCGAAATGTTCACGCTGCGGCTTGGCCACGTTCTTCTGCTTGGCCTGACCAGCACCGAGCTGGACGGCGACATACCCATCGCGATCTTCGGTGCGAACCGAGACCACCTGGCAGTTCTCAAGCGCCAGGACGGTAACAGGCACGTGCCGTCCGTCGTCCTGGAAAACCCGGGTCATCCCGAGCTTCTTCACGATCACGCCGGTGCGCATGACCATACTCCTCACAGAGGCCTGCAGAGACCATCCCCGCAGGCGTGTTCAGCCCGTAGTGTGAAGCGCGCCCCGTCCGGGCTGAGTGCGCCTGCAAAAGCAGGAGCGAACGGGGGACGCTTGCCCGGCTGTGATCTTGCGATCGGCGCCGGAGGTATCCCATTGTCGACAAGGCCGTAGCCTCGGAAACTCTGGTGCTCCTGCCAAGGCAGGAGCCATTATGGCTATCAGGCCAACTTGATCTCAACATTGACGCCAGCGGCGAGGTCGAGCTTCATGAGCGCGTCCACGGTGGCGGCGTTGGGCTGCACGATATCGAGAAGCCGCTTGTAGGTGCGCACTTCGAACTGCTCGCGCGACTTCTTGTCGACGTGCGGGCCGCGGTTGACGCAGAACTTTTCGATACGGGTCGGAAGCGGGATGGGGCCCCGAATCAGCGCGCCAGTGCGGCGTGCTGTGTCTGCGATTTCGCCGGTAGCCTGATCGAGTACGCGATGATCAAAGGCCTTGAGGCGAATGCGGATGTTCTGGGCGTCCATGTCCGTTATACCGATGCGAAAGAGCTAAAATAAAAAGACCAGCTGCTCCGCCCTCTCACCCTGCCTCAGCCAGTGAAGCCAGGAGAAAGCGGGCCGCTGATCCAAAAAACCGGCCGGCGGGAGAATCAAATCCCCCGCCGGAGCGCGGCCTATATTACTTCGTGATCGTGCTGACAACCCCCGAACCGACGGTACGACCACCTTCGCGAATGGCAAAGCGCAGACCCGGGTCCATCGCGATCGGAGCAATCAGCTTGACAGCCAGCGACAGGTTGTCGCCCGGCATCACCATCTCTGTGCCCTCGGGAAGGATCACTTCGCCGGTGACGTCGGTGGTGCGGAAGTAGAACTGCGGGCGGTAGTTGGCAAAGAACGGCGTGTGGCGGCCACCTTCATCCTTCGACAGCACGTAGACCTCAGCCGAGAACTCGGTGTGCGGCGTGACCGAGCCGGGCTTGCACAGCACCTGGCCGCGCTCGACGTCGTCACGGGCAACGCCGCGAACCAGCGCGCCGATGTTGTCGCCGGCTTCACCCTGATCGAGCAGCTTACGGAACATTTCGACGCCGGTCACGACGGTCTTGCGGGTGTCCTTGAGGCCAACGATCTCGACTTCCTCGCCAACCTTGACGATGCCGGTCTCTACACGACCGGTCACGACGGTGCCGCGACCCGAGATCGAGAACACGTCTTCCACTGGCATCAGGAACGGCTTGTCGGTTGGACGAGGGGGCTGCGGGATGAATTCATCAACAGCGGCCATGAGCGCCTTGATCGAGTCCTTGCCGATGGCATCGTCACGACCTTCGAGTGCGGCGAGAGCCGAACCCTTGACGAAGGGAATGGCATCGCCATCGAAGCCGTACGAGGTCAGCAGTTCGCGCATTTCCAGCTCGACCAGCTCAAGGATTTCCTCGTCGTCGACCTGATCGACCTTGTTCATGTACACGACCAGAGCCGGCACGCCGACCTGACGGGCAAGCAGGATGTGCTCGCGGGTCTGCGGCATGGGGCCGTCAGCCGAGTTCACGACGAGGATCGCGCCGTCCATCTGCGCAGCGCCGGTGATCATGTTCTTCACATAGTCGGCGTGGCCCGGGCAATCGACGTGAGCGTAGTGGCGGTTGGCGGTCTCGTACTCGACGTGTGCGGTCGAGATCGTGATGCCGCGCTCGCGCTCTTCCGGCGCCTTGTCGATGTTCGCGTAATCGGTGAACGTAGCGCCGCCCGTTTCGGCCAGCACCTTGGTGATTGCCGCGGTCAACGTGGTCTTGCCATGGTCAACGTGACCGATGGTGCCGATGTTGCAGTGCGGCTTCGTCCGCTCAAACTTCGCCTTAGCCATTGCTCAAACCTTCTTTTCGCTAAATGTTGATTGCTGGTGGAGCGGCTTCTGCCGAACACGCCGGTAAATCAGGCGCCGCCCCTAACCCGATCATGACGATCAGGCAAGCTTCTCATTGATCGCCGCCCGCCTCAGGCAAGCTTTTCCTTGATCTCGGTTGCGACATTGGCCGGAACCTCGTCGTAGTGCGAGAAAAACATCGAATAGTTCGCGCGCCCTTGGGTGAACGAGCGAAGCGTGTTGACGTAGCCGAACATGTTTGCAAGCGGCACCAGCGCCTCGACCGCTTGGGCATTGCCCCGCGTGTCGGTGCCCTGGATCTGCCCGCGACGGCTGTTCATATCGCCGATGACATCGCCGATGAAGTCCTCAGGTGTGACAACTTCGACCTTCATGATTGGCTCAAGCAGTTTGATTCCTGCCCGCTGCGCCACTTCGCGCATCGCCGCACGGCCGGCAATTTCGAACGCCAGCGCCGAAGAGTCGACGTCGTGATACGCGCCGTCATACAGCGTGATTTCAAAGTCGATGATCGGGAAGCCGATCAGCGAGCCCGAAGCTGCCGTTTCGCGGAAGCCCTTCTCGATCGAGGGAATATATTCCTTCGGAATATTACCACCCTTGATCTCGTCTTTAAAGATGATGCCGCTGCCGCGTTCGCCTGGATTGACCTTGACCTTCACGCGGCCGAACTGGCCGGTGCCGCCCGACTGCTTCTTGTGCGTGTAGTCCACGTCCACGGGCTTGCCGAGATATTCGCGGTAGGCCACCTGCGGTGCACCGACGTTGGCTTCGACCTTGAACTCGCGGCGCATGCGGTCGACGATGATGTCGAGGTGCAGTTCGCCCATGCCCTTGATGATCGTCTGGCCCGATTCGTGATCAGTGGAGACGCGGAACGAAGGGTCCTCAGCGGAGAGACGATTGAGCGCGATGCCCATCTTTTCCTGATCAGCCTTCGTCTTGGGTTCCACCGAAAGCTCGATAACCGGCTCGGGGAATTCCATGCGTTCGAGCACGATGGGAGACCGCTCGGCACACAGTGTGTCGCCAGTGGTGGTTTCCTTCATTCCGGCCAGCGCCACGATGTCGCCCGCGAAGGCTTCATCGATGTCCTTGCGGTCGTTGGCATGCATTTCGAGAATGCGGCCAACCTTTTCCTTCCGGTCCTTCACTGAATTCAGGTAGGTGCCCTTGGTGAGCGAGCCCGAATAGATGCGGATGAAAGTGAGGCTGCCCACGAAAGGATCGTTCATGACCTTGAACGCCAGCGCCGAAAACGGTGCGTCATCCTTCGGCGGACGGCTGTCCTTCTCGTCGCTGTCCATCTTGACGCCCTGGACGTCTTCGATGTCGAGCGGCGACGGCAGATAGTCAACGACCGCGTCGAGCAAGGGCTGCACACCCTTGTTCTTGAACGCAGAACCGCACACGACCGGCACAAACGCGTGGCTCAGAGTGCCCTTGCGGATGCAGGCCTTGAGCGTCGCCGCGTCAGGCTCGTTGCCTTCGAGATAGGCTTCCATCGCCTCGTCGTCCTGGTCGATGACAAGTTCGATCAGCTCGCTGCGATAGATCGCGGCCTCATCGGCGAGGTCGGCCGGAATCTCTTCATAGAAAAATTCGGCGCCAAGCGATTCGTCCTTCCAGATGATCGCGCGGTTGTGCACGAGGTCGACAAGACCGCGCAGCTCGGATTCGATCCCGATCGGGATATAGAGCACGGCAGGCTTCGCGCCGAGGCGATCGATGATCGATTGCACGCAGTACTTGAAGTTTGCGCCCGTGCGGTCGAGCTTGTTGATGAAGCACATGCGCGGCACGCCATACTTGTCAGCCTGACGCCACACGGTTTCCGACTGCGGCTCCACGCCGGCCACGCCATCGAAGCAGGCCACCGCGCCATCGAGCACACGCAGCGAACGCTCGACTTCAATGGTGAAGTCTACGTGCCCCGGGGTATCGATGATGTTGATCCGGTATTCCGGGCCCTTGCCGCTGTCAGCCTTCCAAAAGCAGGTGGTGGCGGCAGACGTGATCGTGATGCCGCGCTCCTGCTCCTGCTCCATCCAGTCCATGGTCGCGGCGCCGTCGTGGACTTCGCCGATCTTGTAGGACTTGCCGGTATAGTAGAGGATGCGCTCGGTCGTCGTCGTCTTGCCGGCGTCGATGTGCGCCATGATGCCGATATTGCGATACAGCGAGAGCGGATGGCTGCGGGCCATGGGGAGTTCCTTGGGTTCGGGACGGACCGGATGATACCGGCCCGCCCCATAGTGCGTTTAACGTGACCGTTTCAAGACGTCCGCATGACCAATCGGTGACTGGCCAGCGGCTGCCCTGCTGCAGCACCTTACCAACGGTAATGGCTGAAGGCGCGGTTGGCGTCGGCCATGCGGTGCGTGTCTTCGCGCTTCTTGACCGCGTTGCCGCGGTTGTTGGCAGCATCGAGAAGTTCGGCCGAAAGGCGCGCGGCCATCGTGGTTTCACTGCGGTTGCGCGCGGCGGTAATGAGCCAGCGGATCGCCAGAGCCTGGGCACGTTCCGGACGAACTTCGACCGGGACCTGATAGGTCGCACCGCCAACACGGCGGCTGCGAACTTCGATCTGCGGCTTCACGTTGTTCAGCGCATCGTGGAACAGCTGCACGGGATCGGCCTTGGCGCGGGTCTGCATGGTTTCCAGCGCGCCATAGACGATGCCTTCGGCAACCGACTTCATGCCATCGTACATGAGGTTGTTCATGAACTTCGACAGAACGTGATCACCATACTTGGGATCGGGCAGAATGATCCGCTTTTCGGGGCGACGACGACGAGACATATCTTCAACTCCTTCGGAGTGCGGCAGCCCGATGCGGGGCTGCCTTGCGGCTCCGGCCCGTTCCCTCGCCCGGCCACCCAGTTGCAACCTCATGGGTAGCCGGGCGGGGGAGCGGGCCGGGGCCGGTCCTCAGTGAAACTTACTTCGGACGCTTGGCGCCGTACTTCGAGCGGGACTGCTTGCGATCTTTGACACCCTGGGTATCGAGCACGCCGCGCAGTACGTGATAGCGCACGCCCGGAAGATCGCGCACACGTCCGCCG